>VBLS01000284.1:1878-3249 GCA_005878635.1 Methanobacteriota archaeon
CCGAGTTTCTCCTGGTACCATTTGGCGGACTTCTTTGCATCCGAGACGACCAGTGCGATCGTTGTCAGGCGCATGCCGGGTGGGATTCTGTCGGAACCGATAAAGGCGACGTCATGGAAGGAGGCTTCATGGGGCCCGACGTGCCTGCCCTCGATGGTCACGACGAATCGTCTTTCGCATGTCAAAGTCATTGTCGAGGACTTGCGGAAGCGAGAGGGTCGTAATCTCGTCGCGGCTGGGGTGTACGGGTCGGTCGCTCGCGGCGAAGACCGCCAACATTCGGACATCGACTTGATCGTGGTCGTCCGGCGGAAGCGTCCTCGGATTCGCCACACACTGGACTCCGGGATTCTCGTCACATTCCTCCAGGAGACTCCCGAAGAGGCGCGGAACGAGGTGCGCGGTGCGTATCCCGGGTTGAACGACGCCCTCGGGGGCTGGAGATCCCTGCGTCCCATCTACGACCCATCCGGTTTGCTCCGGCGGCTACGAGACGAAGCCCGGGGACCGAATGTTCGCGCCTTTCAGAAATCCGCTCAACTCCACTTCCTCAAGGCGTTCGAAGATCTGGGGAAGCTCTGGAACGCCATCGAGGCCAGGAACACGGACGAAGCGAGGGAAATGGCCATCTGGTTCTCCGGCGCCGCGATGGGAAGCCTCTTCGATCTGGAGGGGCTTGTCTTGAAGACGGGTCGGCGGGCGTTCATCGAGCTTCGCCGATACGGTCGCCTCGGGACGGCGATTCGTCGACTCCGCTACGTCTCGATGTCGCTAGCCCGAATGCAGCGCCTCTCCGAATCCATCTGGAGCGAACTGCTCGATCGCGCGAAGGCGAAGGGGCTCCGCCTCCCGCCTTTCCCGCGGGATTCCCGAGGAACCCTTTAGGACGTCCGCCTCCATTTCTCTTCGGAGGATGGGTCTCCCATCGTCTTGGACCCCGCGGCGTTCCAATTGGGATTGGAATCCCTCGGCGTGGTAGGATATCTCCTTGGCCTGTTCCTCTATTCGATTGCCGCGGCCGTCATCCTCCCGGTTCCCGTCGAAGTGGCGCTCCTGGCCTACTCGCAGCTCGACACCTCCGTGAAGGCGGTTGTCCTCGGCCTTGGCAAGGCGGTCGGGGCGATCGCGGTCTTCTACGTGGGGTACAAGGTAAATCCCGTCATCGAGCGGTGGATGGGGCGGCACGCAGCCGTGGCACGGGTGCTGGCCGCCATGGAGTGGTTCGTCCGCAAGACGGGATGGGTCGGTCTCACGGTGCTTCTCGCAATCCCGTTCATGAGCGACACGGCGGTGAATTACTTCTACTCCCTCCTGAACGAGGAGGGTCATGCCGTCGGTCGATGGCACTTCGTCCTCGCCAACCTGATTGGC
>VBLS01000282.1 GCA_005878635.1 Methanobacteriota archaeon
CACGGTGACGACCCCGGACTTCTCCCTGAGCGCGAGCCCGAACAGCGTCTCGTTCGTGGTGAACGATTCGTCCACCTCCACCGTCGCCTTGCAGTCCGTCAACGGCTTCTCCGGCACCGTGGATCTCACGACGGCCTCCGCGCCGATCGGCGTGACGACCGTCTGCTCCCCCTCGAGCCTCGTCGGCAATGCCTCCGCCACGTGCACGCTGAACGCCAGCTCGATCGGATCGTACACCGCCACCATCACCGGGACGAGCGGGAGCCTGACGCACACGACCTCGATCGACGTCACCGTGACCCCCGTCCCAATCCCTGACTTCTCGCTCCTCGCGGATCCGACGAGCCTCTCCTTCGTCGCGGGGCAATCCGCGACGTCGACGATCCAATTGCAATCAACCAACGGATTCAATGGCGCGGTCGATCTGAGCACTGAATCCTCTCCCTCGGGCCTGACGACGATCTGCACGCCATCGATCCTCCAGGGGAGCGACACATCAACCTGCACGATCGGCGGCTCGGTCCCGGGAGCCTATACGGTCACCGTGACGGGCACGGATGGCAGCCTCAGCCACAACGCCACGATCGACGTGACGATGGAGCCGCAGCCCCAACCCGACTTCTCCCTGTGGGCGGATCCCGACCGAGTCTCGTTCGTCGCCGGAGGATCGACCTCCGCCATCGTCGGCATCGTCTCCTCCGACGGCTTCGCGGACCCGGTCGACCTGACCGCGGCGTCGGTCCCCAGCGGGATCACCGGGACTTGCTCGCCTTCGACGATCGAGGGCAGCGGGACCTCGACCTGCACCCTGTCCGGGACCGCGGACGGATGGTACACAGTCGACGTTTTTGGGACGGCCCTGCAGGGAAGCCTCGTCCACACAGTCTCGATCACCGTCGAGGTCCGCGCCGGCGAACCGATGCCCGACACGACCCCGCCGCAGATCGCCATCAGCTCCCCCAAGAACTCCAGCTTCGTCATGACGCCAACCGTGACGATCACGGTCGCCGGGAACGCCTCGGACGACGTCGGCATCCAAAGCGTCGAGCTCAGCACGGACAACGTGACCTGGGTCCCGGCGAACGGCACGCACTCGTGGACCGGCAACATCACGGTCCAAGCGGGCGTCACGACGATCTACGCTCGGGCGATCGACCTGGCCGGGAATAGCAGGACGGTCCGAATCAGCGTCTACGTCGACGTCAGCCGAGGCCCGGTCGTGTCCGGGTCCTCGATCCCGATCCGCCTCGTCCTCGTCCTGTCGACCGGCGCGATCGCCGCGGAAATGGCCCTCTGGG
>VBLS01000192.1 GCA_005878635.1 Methanobacteriota archaeon
AATCGTCCTCTTCTACGGGACTCGAGAGGGCGACTACGATCAGACAAAGCTGTCGAAGGCACAGGCGGCCTTCCTCGGTCACTTTGCCGAGACGGACGAGTTTGAATCCGCCGCCTCGGTGCAGGGTCTCGAGAAGCTCCTCCGCACCCTTGGGAAAAACGTCACGTTCCACACGTACCCCGGGACGACGCACTGGTTTTTCGAAAACGACCGACCGGACGCGTACAACACTGGCGCGGCCAAGACCGCCTGGGAGCGAACGATTCGGTTTCTGACGACCCAGTTGCCCGGCAAACCCCGCGGTTGAGGTTCAGATCCCATCCGGTCCACTTTCGATGAAGGGCGCGATCGTCGCCGTCTCGACCGAGGCGGCGGACCGGGGCATCCTGACGGCCCACACGATGGGGCAAGGGCAGCCGCGAAGGTAGGAATAAATAGAGAGAGCAAGGTCGGTGTCCCCATGCCGGGATGGAAATCGGGCCCCCCGAAGGATGACCACGGATACCTCGACCTGATGTCCAGGGCGATCTTCAGCGCGGGCTTGAATTGGCAGATGGTTGAGAAAAAGTGGCCCGCCTTTCGAAAGGCGTTTCGGGATTTCTCACCGGAGAAGGTCGCACGGCTCTCGGAGCGCGACATCCGGGCGTTGATGCAGGATTCGGGAATCGTCCGGAACGAAAAGAAAATCCGCGCGACGGTCGAGAACGCCAGGACGATTTTGGACCTGGCGAAGGAGCACGGCTCGGTGAAGGCATACATCGCCGGCTTTGGGAAGCGCGAAGGGAAGCTCCTCGAGGATCTCCAATACAAGTTCAAGCACATGGGCCCCGCGACCGCCCGGGTGTTCCTCTGGTCGGTCGGATTTCCCCTCACTCCTAACGACGAGGAGAAGCGGTGGATGAAGGGCCATCCGGACCACGACTAGCGCCAGCCCAGCATGCAATCTCGTTTCGTTCTGGAATCACTGAGCGGATAACCTCACACCTGGGAGGGGCCCCGCGCTTTGAATCGACCGCCAGAGACGCGGGCTAATGTGAACGAATGTCGAGCGCGTGTTCCATCGTGTGGTGGTAGTGCTCCGGCGGCATCAGACTCAAACAAGCTCGTTCCACGACTTCGCTCAGCGCCGGATGGATATGCATGCCCTCCCGCACGGGATCCACGCTCCGGTCCTTCGTGTACATGAGGTTGATCAGCTCTTGAATGAGAACGGAGGCCTCCGGTCCGACGATGTGGGCTCCGAGGATCGCGTGTCCCTGACGTTCGACCAGGACCTTGACGAAGTAGTCCTTCAGGTCCATCGCCTCGCCCTTCGCGGTGTCCTGGTATCGGTAGAAGCCGATCAGGACATTCGCGGCCCCGAATTGCTTGACGGCCTCCGCTTCCTTCAGGCCGACGCTCGCGACCTCGGGGTCCGTGAACACGGCATGCGGGACCGCATGGTAGTCCACCTTCCGTTTCTCTCCCCCGAGGATGTTGGAGTAGAGGATCTGCGCGTCGTAGTTCGCCTTGTGCTTGAAGGGGAATTTCCCGGTGGCGTCGCCCAACGCCCAGACGTTCGGCTGGGACGTCGCGAGGTACTCGTCCGTCACGATCCAGCCGTCGGCATCGGTCTTGATCCCCGCGCGCTCGGGATGAAGGATCCGAACCGGGCCGCGGCCGGCGGCCACGAGAATCTCATCGGCAAGGACCACGGTTTCTTTCTTCGTCGCCCGATCCCGCGCTCGAAGTCGCTTCGAACCGCCCGTTCGGGTCACTTCGACGACCTCCTGGTTCGTCTCAATCCGCATGACTTCGCTCAGGTGCGTTCGGGCGATTCGGGAAACCTCGGGCTCCTCCTCCGGGAGGAACTGAGGATTCCTCCCCAGGATCGTTACGGTCGCGCCCATCGCCGCCAGGAAGAATCCGTATTCCGCAGCGATGTAGCCGCCACCGATCACGGCGACCCGCGGCGGGAGCTTTCGAATTCCCAGGACGGTGTCGCTCGTGAGGTAGCCGGCGTCCGCCAGGCCCGGGATCCGGGGGATGATCGGTTCCGAACCGGCGCCTAGGAGGATCTTGGACCCCTTGATCTCGGTACCGTCGACGCGCATCGTGTAGGGCGCCGTGAATTCCGCCGGCACATGGAAGTAGTCGAGGTTCTCGGTACTCGACAGCCCCTTCCGGATCTGGTCGATGTCCTTGTGAATCAGGGCGTGCATGCGCTCCATCACCTTGGCGAAGTCCACGGACCGCAGTTCGACGTCGAGTCCGAAGCCACGAGCCTTCCGGATCGTCCGGACGAGTTCCGCGGGATAGAGCAAGATCTTGGAGGGGATGCAGCCGCGGGTCAGGCAGATCCCTCCCGGTTCGTCTTTGTCGATGACCGCGACCTTGATCTGAGGATTCGCTTCGATCATGGCCTCAACGACCGCCATGACCGATCCGGTGCCCACCGCGATGACGTCGTATTCTTTCATCCGCTCCCCCGGGGCCTCAGGGCAAGGGAGCCGTTAATGCCTTCGGTGCGGTCCGCATGCCGTCCTCCCGATATGCGAAGCGTGGTGCTCGGAGCTAAGGGCGTCGTGGAACGCGGAAAGCGACTCGAGGCGGATGCCTTGAACGGTGCGGTAGAGAGACTTGGGGCGAGACACGGGTTATCCATGCCCGTTAGCTCGTTCCTCAATGATCTGTTGAAGCTCGAGGACGAAAAGGATCGACTCCAGGCGGCAACGCAGAACGTTTGACAAGACGCCTTGAACGCAGTCGGATTAGGGGCGGAGTCCAATCCCGCGCTCGACAGGCCTTTCCGCATGGCGAAATGCTTTAGGCGGCGCAGGTGTCCGGGGCGCGAGGCACTCTGTGGGGCGGCGGACTAGGACCCTCGTATGGCCCATCGTTTTCGTGCTCGCCGTGACGGCGTCCGTTGGAATCGCTAGCCCGGCGACCGCGGCCCTCCAGAAGCCGGCCTATTCGGCGGGCGATCACTGGATCTACATCACGACGGCATCGATCTCCTCGTTCCCGGGCCTGAACTCCAGTCAAGGCAGCGGCCAATTCGGCCTTGTCGGTCAGGTCGAGGTTCGCGTGATTGGCCCCGCCGACATCCCGCGAGGGAACACGTCGGTGCACACGGTCCAGGTCCTCACGCGCGCGACGGGATTTCTCAACGGGACATTCCAGACGCCCGGCTTCGGGTCCGCCGACGTCACCGGGACCTTCACGACCGACGCGACCGAGTACTGGGAAAATCAATCGTACCTCTCGATCGCCTCGACCGGGACGACGTCATACGTTGCCCATGTGACGTACATCGGTCTCCCGACGGACCTCCTCGTCGATTTCCGCGCGAACGCGACGACGTCGATTTCACCGATTCCGACCTTCGACCTCGATGTGGGACAGCAGGCCACCGCGAATCTGGTCACCCACGTCAACCTGAACTCGACCTTCACCTTCTTCGGGCAGACGAGGAGCCAGAGCAACGCGACCGACGTGTCGTCGACGTGGCGGCGCGACGTGCTCTCGCGGGAAAACGTGACGGTGGAAGCGGGCACGTTCTCCTCCTACCGGCTGAATCAGACGGCCGCGGGATTCTCAGGGCTTCCCCCTGGGATCTCGGCGGGCAACGAGACGGCCTTCTTCTCGAACGACGTCGGGTACTACACGAAACGCGAGGCCTACGAGAACGGCAGCCGTGTCGGGGAGATGCGACTGAAGTCCTACTCGTTCGGACCGGCGCCGCCGTCTTGGCTCGGTACGTGGGGCCTCCCGCTCCTTGTCATCGCGGTCGTGGCGGGGACCATCCTCGCGATCGTGTTCTGGCGACGCCGAAAGTCTCGAATCCGACAACCGGCATCGCCGCCTGCCCCGGCCGATGCTCCGGCGTCCGGTGGAGGGGACGATCGTGCTCGTTGAGACTAAGAACCTCACCAAGGTGTTCGGCGAAGTCCGCGCCGTCGACGACCTTTCCGTCGCGATTCCGGAGGGAGCGATCGGACTCGTCGGCCCAAACGGCGCCGGCAAGACGACGTTCCTCCGGCTGCTCCTGAGCCTCCTCCAGCCCACCGCGGGAACCGCGAAGGTCCTCGGCCGCAACATCCTCGACGGCGTGCCGCTGCGCGAGCGCATCGGCTACATGCCCGAGCATGATTGCCTGATCCCGGATATGACGGGCGTCGGCCTCGTCGCCTTCATGGGCCGCGTGAGCGGGCTCGACGCGGACAGTGCGATCGGCCGCGCGCATGACGTGCTGCAATTCGTCGGGGTCGAGGAAGAGCGCTACCGCAAGGTCGCGGAGTACTCGACGGGCATGAAGCAGAAGGTGAAGCTCGCTCAATCCATGGTGCACGACCCGCAGCTGTACATCTTCGATGAGCCCACGACGGGTCTGGACCCGCGGGGCCGGACGGAAATGCTCGACCTGGTGCGCGCGATCGCGAGTTCCCCAGGTCGTAACGTCATCTTGTCGAGCCACCTCCTGCCCGATGTCGAGACAATCTGCAAATACGTTGTGATCCTCGACGGCGGACATCAGATCGCCGCCGGGGACTTGCACGATCTCCTGACCGGAGCCGCGGACCGGCTCCGGATCGACATCCGTGGCGACCGCGAGGCCTTTGTCCAACGGCTCCGGGAGGCGGGCCTCGAAGCGGAAGCGGGCCCGACCGGCGTCCACGTGGGACGGCGACCCGGCGTCGAGGCCGAGGTCTTCCAGGCCGCGAAGGCCCTCGGGGCCGAGGTCCGGTACATGGGCCGGGAGATCCGGAGCCTCGAGGAATTCTTCCTCGAACTCGTCGCTCGGAACGAAGGGAAAGGTGCCTAGATGTCGATCTCGCTCCCGACCTACACCCGCCGCGAGATGCCCCTCCTCGGACGGCGGCATCGCGTCCGCGCGATCATCACGACCGGTCTCCGCCGGGAGTTCAAGCGCCCCGCAGTCCTGGTCGTCATCGGGATCGGCGTCGGCGTCACGATAATCAGCTCCATCGTGATCGTGCTCTTCGCAGGCGTGTTCCTCCAGGGCCAGCCGCTCGACCTGAGCTTCTTCTTCACGCCCGCGTCCAACGGGGCGATCCTGTTCTTCGTGACGCTCATGGCCTCCGTCGTCGGGTCCGCGCTGATCGCGGACGATCTCCAGTCGATGGCCTTGACGCTCTACCTGAGCCGTCCGATCACGGAAGGGGACTACCTCGCCGCGAAAGCGGCGATCCTCGCCCCGATGATCTCGATGATCGCGGTCTTCCCGCTCGTCCTCACTCCTCTCGTCGCGGCCCTCCTCGGATCCTTTTCGTGGACGATCGCGGTCGAGGCCATCGGCCTCTCGTTCTTGATAGGATCCCTCTTCACCGCGTTCTACACCGCCGCGACGTTGGCCCTCTCAAGCCTCACCCGCCGCAAGAGCTACGCGGCCGCCGGCGTCTTCGCCTTGACCTTCGGCCTGACGATCCCGGCGGGTATCCTCGCGGGCCCGCCTTTCAACAACCCTGCGGTGCTCTATGCATCGCCCTGGGAAAACTACCTCGCGGTGGCCCGTGCGGCCTTTGGCGCACCGAGCGCTCCGATCGATTGGCGTTGGTCCCTCGCGATCCTGCTCGTGGCCACCGCGATCGCGGCCCTCGCCACCTACCTCCGGATGAAGTTCGTCGAGGTAGTGTCCGGATGACGGGCGTCGTCGAGGCGGCGGGCATCTCGAAGTGGTACGGCGAGGTCCTCGGCCTCAACGGCTTTTCGGCCTCGTTCGGCCCGGGCATCACAGGCCTCGTCGGTCCGAACGGCGCCGGCAAGAGCACGTTGTTCAAACTCCTCATCGGCCAGCTGCATTCGGACCAAGGGACCTTGCGGCTCCTCGGCGAGAATCCGTGGAACAACGTCCCGGTGAAGCGACGCCTCGGCTATTGTCCGGAGCACAACACGCTCTACGGTTGGCTCACGGGGCAGCAGTTCGTGGAGGCCCTCCTACGACTCGACGGGATGCCGCGTTCGCGGGCCGAGAAAGCCGCGGAAGACGCCCTGAAGCTCGTCGGTCTCTCGAGCGCGGCGCAGCGTCCCACCCGGACCTACAGCCGCGGCATGCGCCAACGTGCGAAGCTCGCCCAGGCGCTCGCCCACCGACCGGAGATCCTGATCCTCGACGAGCCGCTCTCCGGAGCCGACCCGCTCGCCCGGGTCCAGATCCTTCGGACGATCTCGGACTTCGCGAAGGCGGGCGGTCACGTCCTCATGTCAACCCATGTGCTCTACGAGATCGAGCGCGTCACCAACAACATCGTCCTCATCAACAACGGCAAGGCGATCGCGGCGGGCGACATCCACTCGATCCGGGCCTTGATCGACGAGCATCCGCACGCGGTGCGCCTCGAGACGCCGCAGCCGCGACAGCTCGCGCAGGCCCTCGCCCGGATGGAGCATATCGTCTCGTTGGAGATTCCCGAAGAGGACGCCCTGCTCGTCCGGACCCGCAAGCCCGATGCCTTCTACCGCGAGCTCCCTGCGATCGTGGCCGACACCCGGCTGGAGGTCCGTAGCCTCGAGAGCCCCGACGATAGCCTCGACGCGGTCTTCCGATATCTGGTCGGGTGATCGGACGGGCCTCGCGGAAGCGGTTCGCAAGATTTGGGTCGTCACCGGCCTGACCTTACGGTATTTGTTGGGGACGCGACGGATCATCGCGATGGCCCTGCTCTCCGCGGTGCCACTAATTCTCGCGGTGGGACTGGCGGCGGCTCGCGTCGCAAGTTTCGACGTCCTGCAGCTCTTCCAAGCCGTGATGGTGCCGCTCTTCCTCCAGGTCGTCCTCATCTTCGTGACCTTAGTAAACGCGACCTCCCTCATTCGGGAGGAAATCGACGACAACACGCTTCCGTTCCTCCTGACCCGCCCGATCTCGAAGCCTGCGATCGCGACGTACAAGTATCTCGGCTACCTCGCCGCGGTTCTGATCCTGCTGGTCCCCCCGCTGGTCGTGGCGTACGGCGTGACCGAGGCGTACGGCGGGTTTTCGTTCGCCACCGACCTCGATGTGCTAGGAGGGTTCCTCCTCGTGACGATCCTCGGGAGTGCAGGCTACGGGGGCCTCTTCCTCTTCATCTCGGTCCTCGTCCGTAAGCCGCTCGCGGTCGGCCTGCTCATCGGCTTCGTCTGGGAGTCGATCGTGGGATCGATTCCGGGGGACGTCCCGAAACTCAGCGTC
>VBLS01000283.1 GCA_005878635.1 Methanobacteriota archaeon
ACGGCCCGCCGGACGTCATCGGATTTGCGTCCATCGCCCTTGACGACCGCCGACAGGCCGTCGATGCCGGCGAGTTCCGCGGGCCTCCGAGTGAAAGCGGTGAGAGCATACCCTCGACGAAGTCCCTCCGCCAGGACGAGCTTCCCCGTTCGGCCGGTCGATCCGATCACGGCGATTCGCGTTTCCCGGTCACCTGTTCGTTCCTTCTGCTCCGTCAGCGCGGTAGTCAATGCGAATGTCTCGGACGTCATGGGCCGGCCCAATCGATCGCCGCACTTGACCTCGCGTTATCCGGGACTTTCGATTCCGGGAGTTCTTGAAGGACGATGCCATCGACCCGTGCGTGGACGAGAAGGACTTCCGCCTGCTCGTCGAACTGAACGAGAACGCGCGTCGCAGCTTCCAGGCGCTCGGGCGGCGGGTCTCCCTCTCCGCCCCGGCGGTCCGAGATCGGATTCGGCGGCTCGAGGAACGCGGGGTCGTCCAAGGCTATTGGGTCTCCATCGACCCAGCGGTCTTCGGCCGTCAGGATCTGCTGGTGGCCTTCGACAAGGAGTGGACGCTTGAGGATGCCCGCGGCGCGTTGAAGGCAGACGACGTCGCGTGGATCGCGTGGAAGGTCGACGGAAGCGTGACCGTCGAACTCTGGCCGCAGGATGCTCCTCACGCGGTCCGAAGGCTCGCGCATTTCCTCGGACGAGAGCCAACATGGCACGGACTCTCCCGATCCGGGTGGAACGGGAAACTGACCGGGCTCGACTGGCGGATCCTCGATGCCCTGATTGACACGCCTCTCGCGTCAATCGAAGAAATCTCAGCCGCGACTGGGCTCAGTCCGAAGACGGTCCGGAGGCATCTCACGGATCTGATCCGCCGAGAGGCGATCTTCGTCGTGCCTCGACTCGGCCTCCCGACGGACTCTGGCGTCCTCGTGTACAACCTCGTGATCGGTGGGACCGTGCCCTTCCCAGAGTTGAAACGAACGATCGGAGACGCGGTCCTGATCCACGAGACGAAGGATCCGCGCCGGTTGTACCTCTTCTGCCGGGCCGACAACCTTGGAGAACTCACCGCAACGACCCACGCACTCGAACGCCTCCCGGGCGTTGACTCGGTCCAGCTCTCGCTGAATCGAGAGATGCTCATGGCGACCGACTACGTCCACGGCCTCATCAGGGAAGAAATCTCGAAGCACGGCAAGTTTGTTCCCGAGTAGGAGAATCTCCGAGACCCTCCCGCGGTGGCCCTCAATAGGGCCGAATCATTTCGCTCGCACGCGGGGTCGAAGCGGCGGGACCGGTCGATTCTGGGACGAATAGCGAATGAGTTCTTCGAGGCGTTTTCCTCGCGTCTCTTGTTTTTTCGCGCTCGCGATCCACCAAATCGCCGCCTTTCGATAGGAGGGCGCTTGAGCCTGAAAGAACTTCCACCCGGGGCGGTTGGCCCGGAAGCGTCGCACCTCATCCGGGAGCAGCTTGGCCGCGGTCCTCTGCTCGTACGAGTAGACCCCGGATTTTCCAGGGCGGCGAGCCTTGAAGGCGGCGAGGCCCGAGGGTTGGACGAGACCCTCTTTCGACAGCTCTTGGATCCGTTTCTGGTTCGCGGCGCTCCAGATGCTCCCTGGTTTGCGCGGGGAGAATCGGATCGCATAGGTCCCCTCATCGATGCCCTGACGGACGCCGTCGATCCATCCGAAGCAGAGCGCTTGGTCGACCGACTCCGACCAGGTCATGCTTGGATTCCCGGAGCCTATTTTATGGAACCCGACCCATAATTCTGTCGCCTCGTCGTGATGGCCCTCAAGCCATGCGCGGAACGCCGCCGGTGTCGCGAAGAACGTGGGCTTCATCGCCCTTCCCTGATGATTCCGTGAATTCGTCGCAGTATTTCTCTTGTGGTGCGCAGACCGCGGTCGAGGTTCCTTTCGGGACGAGTCCTCCAGCCTCGGCGGTCCCCCGGCGGACGCAGCTACAGGGGGTACTCGAGGTCGTCGTCCGGGTCGTCGAAGGGGAGCGGTTTGCGGCTTGCGTTCGTTCGGCGCCCTGGTCGAGTTCGCCGACCGGAGCT
>VBLS01000193.1 GCA_005878635.1 Methanobacteriota archaeon
CGACACGAGCCTCGCGACCATCCGGGCGATGGCAGGCCACTGAGTCCTTCCCCGGGCACCGGGGTCGAAAGGGATTTGAGGCGCCCGGAGCCTTATCGCACCTTCGTATGGTCCAGCCCGCCAAGTTCCAGGCCCTCCAGCAGGAGATGGAACGGCACCTCTTCGAACGCCGCGAGGAGCTCGAAGGACTCTTGCTCGCCCTCCTGTCGCGGCAGCACCTGCTCCTGATCGGACCGAAGGGCGCCGCGAAAAGCTTGATGATCCGCCTCCTCGCGAGCTCCATCGAGGGCGCGAAATATTTCGAGCGGCTCCTGACCCGCTTCACCCTGCCCGACGAATTGTTCGGCCCCGTGTCCATCTCGGCCTTGAAGAAGGACCGGTTCTCGCGGCTCACCCGCGGCTACTTGCCGGAGGCGCACTTCGCGTTCCTCGACGAGATCTGGAAGGCGAACAGCGCGATCCTGAACAGCCTCCTCTCCCTGATCAACGAGCGGCTCTTCTACAACGACGGCGAGGTGCTCCAGTGTCCCCTCGAGACGTTGATGGGCGCCTCCGCGGAACTCCCGCAGGAAGACGCCTTGTCCGCCCTGTACGACCGGTTCCTCCTGCGGTACCAGGTGAAGTATATCGCCGAAGACGGACACCTCCTCGAGATGATGGCGGACGCGCGTCCTCCCGTGATGAAGAGCCGGATCACCTTGGACGAGATCCACGATGCCCGCGAGGCGGTCGAGGGAGTCGAAGTGGATCGTCCGCTGCTGGAGTCTATCGCGAAGATCCGCCGTCGCCTCGGCGCGGAAGGACTGTCTCTCTCCGACCGCCGGTACAAGGAGAGCCTGTCGATCGTCCGGTCGAAGGCATGGTTGAACGGACGCACGTACGCGATCGAGGACGACCTCGCGGTACTGGCGAACATCCTGTGGGACGATCCCGTGAACGAGCCGCTCGTCCGTGGGTTCGTCCTCGACATCGCGAATCCCCAGGAGAAGCGGGCCCGCGAGATCGGAGACGCACTCCAAGTGGCCCTGAAGAATCTACAGGGATTGGAGGCGGAGCGAGACCGGACGATGGCCGCGGTCGAGTTCCTCAGCAAGCTGCGCACCGCGAAAGCCGAATTGCAAAGCTTCCGAGACCGGATGAAACGCCGGGGAACGGAGACGTCCCAAATCGAATTCCAAATCGCGGAGACGGATCGCTACGAAGCCCAGGTGAAACGCGACTACCTGGGGAGCGAGTAGGCCGATGGCGGCGACCTTTGGACCGCCCGGCCCGACGATGGCCCGAAGCGTCCTGGTGCACGATCCCTTCGACCAGGAGGCCTTCGAGGACGTACTGCCTCGCGCACCCGGACTTCGACTTCTGCTCGAGTCGGAGCCGCCGGACACGAGAGATCTGGCGTTCGACCTCTTCTGTTCGTTCTACAAGTATTTCGTGAAATTGCTTCCGGCCGATGCGGTGGTCCCGGAACGCCGTCGACACCGCGATCTGATCGGTCGGGCCCTCGAACTCCGTGAACATGAGAAACTCCGCGCATGGACGCGGTTGAAGCCGGTGGAGACCGCCCTTGCGACCGAGCTGGTCTTGGATCACCTCCTACACGAACGCGGTCCGGAGGAAGCGGAGCCCGCAAAGGATGTTGGAGAACCCGGAGATGTCGTCGAACCCGAAGACACGGACACGTCGACCGAACGCTTGCGAGAGGTCTTAGGCGATGTGCGTAAGGACCTGGAGGCCGCCGTGGAACTCGTCGCCGCGTGGTCCTCCGGACCGGGCGAAGAGACCCGGCTCCCTCCGGAAATCAAGATGCAGCTCATGCGGAATCTGGTCCGGAACCCACGGTTGCGGCGGATCGGCCTCCTGTTCGGCCGATATCGAAGGATGGGGGTCCGGGACCGGGAGCTGAAGGCTTTGCTCGCGAGCGAGGAGGTGGTCGACTTCGTCCGCGGGGGCGATGTCGCCCGCGCGCTCGCGGGAGAACTGGCGAACTTCGCGATGCGCGAACGGGAGGACCTGTTCTATTCGAAGCTCGTGACGCATCAGCTGTTGATCTATGAATTGAGTGAGCGTCATCCCCAGCCCCGACCCGTGTACCTCTGCCTGGACAACAGCGGCAGCATGTCGGGCGAGAAGGAAATCTGGGCGAAGGCGTCCGCCCTCGCGCTTTCCCACTTGGCCCTGCAACACGGCCGATCGGTCGAGGTCGTCCTGTTCGGCGATGCGGCCGATCCCCTTCGGATCGTTTCACTGCATCCGCAGGACAAAGGCCCGGAACGCCTCGAGAAGGTAATGGACGTCGCGTCGTATTTCCTCGGAGGAGGGACCGATTTTCAGAAGCCGCTCGCCCACGTCCTCGACGCCATCGGCGAGGGACAGGGCGGACCGGGGACCGATGTCCTCTTCGTTTCGGATGGCCTATGCCCGCTCCCCGAAGATTTCGTCCGCCGCTTCATCGAATCGAAAGCCCGGAACGACATTCGGCTCACGACTGTCGTGATCGGAGGCGAACCGTTCAGCCTCGCTCAGATTTCGGATTCCGTGAATCGGCTGGAGGACAGTCTCGAGGCCGGCGACGAGTTGGCGGCGCAGTTTGCCTCGACTTTCCTGGAGCGAGCCTCAGGAACAACCGTAAAGCCGAGGCCTCATCGAGCGGGTCGGTCGGAGCCTCTCGTCTTCGACCACTTTCTGCCGGAGGAACCGTAACCGCGAAGGCGCTCACGCGGTCGGGTTCGCATAGGCGAGGAAGAATCCTACGCCGATCAGGATGAACGCCAGCCCGAGGGCGATCAGGGATTCGCCGTTTTGACTGATCTGGGGCCGAGCCGGCTCGATCAAAGCGCCGACGATCAACAGCACGAGCCCGAGCAGGAGGATTCCCGCGTAGACCAGGGCCAATTTCATCGCCATGCGATCACCTCACCCCGACGCCGGAAGTCGATCGCCACGTCCGCGACCCTCCCGCGGGCGTCGGGCTGAACAGGAGTCCCAGGTTGATCCCGTAGATCGAGTGCCAGAGGAGGTTCGTGAAGAGGGCCTGCACCCCGTACGGTCCAAACTTCGTGAGGAAGGGGCCGACGACGCCGCCTCCGAAGAGTGGGTCGATCAGCAGAGGCATCCAAAGGGCGGAGCTGATGATCCACAGGACGATGCCCCACAGGACTCCCTTGATGTAGTTGTTGACCGGCGTCAGGGCTGCGAGCGGCTTGATGACGCGGCCGATCGCCGGGTGCACGATGAGCGCGAAGACGACGCCCCAGATGATCCCGCTCGTGTAGTGGATGATTCCTCCGACGACGAAGTTGATCGCGGGATTCGCGAGGCCGTAGTTGAGACCCAGGACCAAATAGCCATTCAACGTGTTGAAATCGAACTTGGGCAATCGCGCGCCGTCGAACCAGAGGCCCGCCATCGTCGCCACGTGCGTCGCGATGAACGCCGCGATGATCGCGCTCCTCCCTGCGTTGTGGCCGATCAGGAACTTGACGTCTGAGTTGCCGTGCTCCCCCTCCAATGCCTTACCCCCGGCCGGGGACCGCGGGCTTCATTATATAACCCTTCCCGAACGCCGGGGAAGCTCTAGCCAGCGACGGACTGAGGCACAATGTCTTTACCGTGCGTTTCCCTCTGAGCGACGATGACGGACGTCGAAGAGCGCGGTCTCTTCATCGATGGCAAGTTCGTTCCGTCCGAATCCGGGGCGACGTTTCCCGTCTTCAATCCGCACACCGACGAGGTCTTCTCGAAAGTCGCCCAGGCCGGGGAAGCCGACGCCGAGGCCGCAATCGACGCCGCCCGCGCCGCGTTCGACGGACCGTGGGGCGCGCTCACCCCGAAGGATCGCGGCAAGTTCCTCCTGAAGCTCGCCCGGATCATCCAAGAGGAAGGAGAATCGCTCGCACGGCTCGAGGCGAAGAACACGGGCCATCCGATCCATGACGTGCGCCGGTTCGACCTCGTGCGGACAGTCGACTGGTTCGAGTATTTCGCCGGCATGGCGACGAAGATCCAGGGCGACGTGATCCCGTCGTCCTTCAAAGGCGTCCTCAACTACACGCTGCGCGAGCCCCTCGGCGTCGTCGGCCAGATCGTCCCATGGAACTTCCCCCTCATGTTCGTGGCGTGGAACGTGGCCCCGGCCCTCGCCGCGGGGAACACGGTCGTCCTGAAGCCCGCGGAGTACACGCCGCTGAGCGCCCTCGAGGTCGCCCGCATGGCCCAGAAGGCGGGGATCCCCGCGGGGACGATCAACGTGATCCCGGGGAAGGGCTCCGTCGTCGGCGCGTTGCTCGCGCGGCATCCGGGCGTCGACAAGATCTGCTTCACCGGATCCGTCGAAGTCGGCAAGCAGATCATCCAGGCGAGCGCCTCGAACCTGAAGAAGCCTCTTCTGGAACTCGGAGGCAAGGGGCCCAACGTGATCTTCGAGGACGCGGACCTCGATGCGGCGGTCCAAGGATCCCTTTTCGCGGCCTACCACAACCAAGGTCAGGCCTGCATCGCCGGCTCGCGCCTCCTCGTCCACGAATCAATTTGGGATGCCTTCGTCAAGCGCTTCACGGAGCGGGTGCGATCCATTCGGATCGGGGATCCGCTCGAGGAGACGACGCAGCTTGGCCCGCTCACGTCGAAGGATCACCAGAAGAAGGTCCTCGGCTACGTGGACGTGGCGAAGGGCGAGGGGGCGCAGATCCTGTTCGGCGGCCGCGTCCCGGGCACGCCGGAGACGGCTCGCGGGTATTACGTGCAACCGACCCTCGTCCGCGCGGACAATCCGAAGATGCGCGTCTGCCAGGAGGAGGTCTTCGGGCCCTTCATCACGATTACGCCCTTCATCGACGATCAGGCCGCGGTCGACATGGCGAACGGCGTGCCGTACGGTCTCGGCGCGGGTTTCTGGACCCGCGACCTGCGGCGCGCGCATCGGATCGCGGCGCAGCTCAAGGCGGGCATGGTCTGGGTCAATTCCTACAAGCTCGTCGACCCGGCCTCGCCGTTCGGCGGTTCCAAGATGAGCGGCATGGGCCGCGAGTTCGGCTTCGAGACGATGCGCGAATACACGCAGGTCAAGAGCGTCTGGATCGGATACGACTTCCAGCCGTGGAAGTGGCCCGAATAGACGGTCCGCGCGTTCGCTTGCCGTCCCGGACGATTCACGGGCCGAGGAATGCGGAGACGGCCGCCGCGGTCTCGGTCGGCTTTTCCACCATGGGGAAATGACCGCATTCCTCGATTGCAACGAACCGCGCCTGCGGGATCCGCCGCGCCGCCGCCTCCCCGATTTCCCAATCGAACTGCGGATCCTGTCGGCCCCACACGACGAGGGTCGGGGCGCGGACTCGCTCGAGATCGCCCGCGACGGTCGCGTCGGCGCCTCGCAACGCGTTGCCAGTCGCGATGAAAGCTTTGCGCTGTCGGCGCGGCTTCCACTGCTCGACGATCGTGTGGACCCATGCTTCCTCGATCCGCCGAGGGTCCCGGAACACGGCCTTTTCCAGCAGGCGACGGACATTCCGTGGACGCGGAGCCCTCAGGTAGGAAGGGAGGATGAAGGGGAGGTACAACCGCACGGTCTTCTTCGGGAGGGTCGGTGTGAATCCCGCGGCATCGAGGACCACAAGCCGTTCCACCCGCTCCGGACGATCGAGGGCGAGCATCACACCGAGGGTCCCGCCCAAGGAGCTGCCCACGACGGTTGCCTTCGGGAGCTGGAGTGCGTCGAAGAGGGCGGTGACCGCCCGCCGGTAGGCGGAGACGCTTCGGTCGTTCTCCGGCAAGGGGCCGCTTCGGTTGTGGTCCGGTAGATCCGGGGCGATCCAAGGACGGCGAGGTCCCAACGCGGCCGCTAGGGGCAGCCACACCTCCGCCCACGTCGGATATCCGTGGAGGAAGAAGATTGGCGAAACCGATCCCGCCCCCGAGGTCCGCCCCGCACTGCTCAGGTACCGGAAGCGGACGCCGCCCGCCTCGAGGAACCGCTCCTCGATCCCGGGAGGGAGCGGACCGACCGGACTCGATTTCACGCGCACACCCATCGGGGCCGAATCCGGTCGCACGCCTCCGCGAACCGGGGACTCCCCAAAAAGGATTTTCCCCGACGCCCCAGGCTATTTGGGCGGCTCGGTCGGATCCAGGTACGTGGTCCTCACGACGTCCGTGTCGCGAAGGCCCTTGAACCGGACCGTGAGTCGCTGGATTGCATCGGTCTCGCCTTCGACGATGTAGACCGTCACGCAGCGACCCTTGCCGGCGTTCGTGTGCATCATCGACGTGATGACCTTCGAGTTATCATGGGCGACTTCGGCGACTCGCCGCTCGAGTTCCTCGGGATAGAGGAGGGTGATCGTCGCGGACCGTCGACCGCCCCGGATCGGATCGCTGCCGAGCTGCTGGACGAACTCCCGGACGGCGGCACGAACGAAATCGGACCGGCCGGCGAAGCCTCGCTCCTTCGTCAGCGCATCCATCTGGTCCACCAGCGGGTCGGGCAGGGATACCGACATGATCGACATGGTCTCGGTCCGACCGAAGTAACAATAGATAATAAGATTGTCGTCACTATTATTCTCAGGACCCCCGGTTCATATCTGTTCGCAACTTCGGTCCCGGTTCTCTATTGGATTCGACCCTATCGGGGATTGATAGTTTCTCAGGAAAGCTTAACAATCTCCGAGGGATGAAGGGCCGACACGATGCGTCGGCATGCTTTGTGGACCCTGGTCGCGATCGTCGCAGTGGAACTTGGGCTCGTCGGGGCCGGAGGCGCGTACTACGTCCTCAGCCAGACCGGCGGCGTCAACGGCCCCGCAGTCGTCGCGAGTTTCTATCCCTATCAATTTCTTGCGTCGCGGGTCGCGGGGGACCGATTCGCGGTCTCGGCGCTCGTCCCTCCCGGCGTCGAGCCGCACGATTGGGAACCGACGCCACGGGATGTCCTGACGATCGGGACCGCGGCCGCCTTCGTGTACAACGGCTATGTCGAAGGGTACCTGCCAAACCTCCTGAAGGACCTCCCGCCCGATCAGCCCGTTCGGCTCAATGCGTCCGCGGGACTCCCCGTGATCCTGGGCGGTGAAGGCGGTGCGAATGCCGTCGACCCCCACCTGTGGCTGGACCCGGTTCGGGTCGAGACCTCCGTGGCCACGATCGCTGCAGGCTTCAGCCGGGTGGACCCGTCCGGCGCTGCCGTCTTCCAGGCGAACGCAGCGAAACTGCGCCAGGACTTGGCCCGTATCGACGGCCTCTTCGCGGCCGGCCTCCAGAATTGCGCCCGGCGGGTCTTCATCACGCAACATGAGGCGTTCGCCTACCTCGCGGCGCGGTACAACCTGACCCAGGTTGCGATCCAGGGACTCTCTCCGGACCAGGAGCCGACGCCGGCGAAGGTCCAGGAAATCCTCCACGTCATCAACGCGACCGGATCGAAGGTCATCTTCTTCGAGGAACTCGTCAACCCCGCGGTCGCACAGACCTTGGCGAATGAGGCGCACGTGCAGACGATGGTCCTCAGCCCGATCGAAGGCCTGACCGCGGAGGAGCGGGCGAACGGGGACACGTACCTCTCGCTCATGGAGATGAATTTGCAGAACCTACGGACGGCGTTGGAGTGCACATG
>VBLS01000286.1 GCA_005878635.1 Methanobacteriota archaeon
GACGGCGAGGTACGTCCGGGCCTTGCCTTCCAACGCATCCTTCCGATCCGATTCAATCCGGAGGGCGCGGTCGAAGGCCGATTGCGCCTCGTCGGGTTCGTTGCGGCGCCGGTGGGCGTCGCCCTTCCGGACCCAGAGTTCCGCATCCTCCGGGCTCAGCGCGAGGACCCGCGCGTAGCCGTCCACGTCATCGGGGTCGATCGTGACGGCCTGCATGTATGCGCGGACGGCCTCCGGGCGTTGCTGGAGCGCGACATGGGCGTCCCCTTTCCGTTCCCACAGATCCTTCGCCTTCGGGTCGATCTGCAGCGCGAGGTCGTAATAGCCGAGGGCGTCGGCCGCGCGGCCTCCGGCCACGAAGATCTCGGCTTGGAGCCCGAGGGCGCTCGCGCTGCCCCGGTCCAGGGCGAGCGCCTGGTTCGCGGCGGCCTGGGCCGACTCGAGCCGGCCCACCCGCAAGAGACCATCGCCGACGGCAGAGAAGGCTTTCGCAAAGTCCTCGAACCGAGAGGCCGGCTCCCGCACTTCGAGGAGGCCGAGGGCTTTGACGAACGCGATCCAATGCGGCGACGCCTGAGTCGACGAGTCGGTTCACTTTTTCGAGGACGCGTCCATCACGATCGAAGAGGCCTTGGTAGAGGGCCATCCCTATCATCCCATCCCGCGAGACGTCGCCCCATGGAGGGCGCGTCGGACAAGTGGCCGACATGCGAAGTGGATGACTTATAGGTATCGCCAAGGCGCATCGCCATCTGGACAATCCATCGTTTCCCGCCGATCGGGCGGTCGGCGCCGGAGCGGCTAAATAATCTCGACGCGATACACAGCTGACATTCGTCAGACGGGATGGGATCAATGACGCGCCGAAGGCCCACCAGGGCCGCACCGACCAAACTGAGGAAGGAAACCCGCGAATGGCTGACCGAGAAGACAATCCCGAACGTCCGCGCCATCGCCAAGGATCTTGAAAACGCGGGCGAGGATGTTCGCGACCTGGTCGCCGCGATCGATGAACTCGAAACGATCCTAAGGGACGGACCGAGGAAGGACGGATTCCTCCGACCGTGAGGTCGCAGTGCAGGGACCGGGATTTGAACCCGGGTCAACAGCTTGGAAGGCTGTAGTCCTAACCAGCTAGACTATCCCTGCGCGGCCGCGGCAAGCAGGGCGAGTCAACTTAATCTTTTCCGGGATCCGCGGAGAACGGTTCCCATCGACGCCTCGGGGTCGATCGGTCACCCTATTCGAGATCGAAAAATAAGGTGGACCGGCGGAGTTGTGGAGACGACGCCCCTCCGCCGATCTGGGATGGATCGGTTGATCGTCAGCCGTCGTCGTCGGAGGCATCGAAGTCTAACGAACATCCGTACGATGCGTAGACGTCCTGCCAGCTGTGGTCCGCTCCCGCGGCACCCTCGGCTCCGACGGACATGACCTCACTCATCACGACCGTTCCCAAGGAAAGGGGTATATAAAGCGGCTCGCGCAGGAGAGGTGCGCGAAAGTATTGATCTGCTATCCCCCAACCCTCACGGGCGGGTCGTGAGCCACTCGAAGGTATGATTCGCGACCAGGGCCGCCCCGATCCCGAGGACCAGGAGGGCAACGCCCACCTCCCCGAGGCCGGCGAGGACAACGGCGGCGAGCGCCGACCCGAGCAGGAGGGCGAGCAGGCGCCGCGGCGGCACCGTTTCGACGAAGACGACGAGGAGGCCAAGGGTCAGCAGGAACACGACGACCCCGTATAGGCCGGCCGCCGCCAAGTCCGGAAGGGCCGCCATCGCGCCGGAAAATGGAGCCCTCGGGATAATCCTATGGAGATGCCTCGCGGACATGGCGGACATGGACCGCTTCGCCGCGGTCAAAATCCTTCATCTCGCGCGCACTGAGGCGAGCGGTCCCGACGGCGCGCACCTCGCCTCCGTGCCGCACCGCGACCTCATCGCCCGGACGGATTTCCGGGGACGCATCGCGCACTCCGACGGCGAAAATGTTGCCGACCGGATGGAAGTCCTCGATGTCGACCCAGTAGACGTCGGCCTTCGACAGGATCTCGCCGCCCGCCAAGGTGAGGGACAGCAGGCCGCGTCCTGTGTGCATCGCGACCTGCGTCCCCTGCCGGAGCACCCGCACCTGGGGGAAGCGACCTCGGAAGGTCGCGCCGGCGACGAGGACCGTCCCCGCTTTTCCGAATTGAAAGCGGGCGATGTTCGTCAAGTCCTCGGCGAAGCGGGCACCACGTGCGACGGTGCCAAACGACCCGACGACCTGGTCGAGGGTCCGGGTCAGTGCGACGAGCGAATCGTCGGAGGTGGGCCGGTCCTTCGAACTCAAGAAGGCCTCGGGGAGGACTTCGTGGACAATCGGACCCTCGGCGCCCAGGTGAGCGACGACCGCGTCGTACCGATTCGATTC
>VBLS01000287.1 GCA_005878635.1 Methanobacteriota archaeon
CGTGGATCGTGCAGTACCGGATCTTCTGGGAGGACATGCTGGACGACATCGCAGTGAAAGTCGAACGGAGAGGAACACACATGGCAACGACCAAGGCAAAGAGCAATGGGACGACAGGTACGGTGCGACTGACCCGCGTCTTCAAGGCGCCCCGCGAACGCGTATTCAACGCGTTCCTCGACCCCGACGCCATGGCCAAGTGGATGCCGCCGAACGGGTACACGGCCCACGTGTACAAGTTCGAGCCCAAGGTTGGCGGCCTGTACCGGATGAGCTTCTCGTCCCTCGACAAGAAGGACACGCACTTCTTCGGAGGCAAGTACCTCGAGATCAAACCCTACGAGCGGTTGCACTACACGGACAAGTTCGAGAGCGACGACCCGCTGATGCAAGGCGAGATCAAGGTCACCGTCACGTTCCGAGATGTGCCGGGCGGGACGGAAGTGAAGATCGTGCAGGAAGGGCTGCCGAAGACGATCCCTGTGGAATCGGCCATGCAGGGCTGGAACCAGTCCCTCGAGAACCTGGCCCGGCTCGTGGAGGGGTAGGCCCCTCGAAGGACGGCGAATGCGGCTCCCGCGGGCCTGTCCGGCGCTGGACGGGGCCGGCCGCGGGAGCCGCGGATGGATTGAACGCCCGACCTCCTGGGCCTTCCAGGACCGCGGCGATCCTTGAACGGGCGCCCGTCGAGCTTTGCCGACGGTGACTTTTCGCTCTCCCACCCTTTCGTGGACGTGACCGAAGTTCCGGAGTTTCAATCAACAAGTACCGGCTTCTAGCTTACCCTTAGCCAGGTTGCGAGTCTCATGTCCGAAACCAACACCGTCCTGGTCGTAGGTGCCACGGGGGACCTCGGAGGTCGAGTGGTGGACGCGCTCTTGGAGCGCGGGAAACGCGTCCGCGCGCTCGTCCGCGAGGGAACGGACCCGAGCCGTCTCGCGGCGAAAGGTGTGGAAATCGCGCGAGGGGACATGCTCGACCCTGCGTCGTTGGAGAGAGCCATGAGCGGCTCCAATGCTGTCGTCACCTCCGCAGCGGGATACACGCGCCGCCGAAAGGGCGACTCGTTGGAAAAAGTGGACGACCTCGGGAATCGGAACCTCATCGAAGCCGCGAAGAAGACGGGGATCCCTCGATTCGTCTTCACGAGCATCCTGACCTGCGACCAGGCCCGCGATGTTCCTCATTTCTGGCAGAAGAAACTCATCGAGGACTATCTAGAGCGAAGCGGCATCCCTTTCGTGGCCCTGCGTCCCGGCGCGTTCCTGGGCGGTGGCAGCGCGAGGTTCTTCCTCAGGGGGCTCCGGAAGGGTCGAATGATGACCTTTGGGTCTCCCACCGTCCAGTGGACTTACATCCACCCTGACGATGTCGCCCAATGCCTCGCGATGGCGGTCGACGACCCTCGCGCGGTCGGACGTCGGATCGACCTCGGAACGGACCGCCCCGTCTCCGCCGTGGAACTTGCGGAAATCTTCACGAGGCTCCTCGGTCGCGAGGTGAAGCCAAGCGTCGGTTCATTGCTCGTGATCAAGACCGTGGGCACAATCGGAGGCCTGTTCCTTCCTTTCATGCGCGACATGATGGCCATGGGCCGGTACTTCGAGACGGGAAAGTACGTCGCCGATACGAAGCTACAGGGCGAGCTCTTCGGTCCCGTGCCGACAATTGAAGATACGGCTCGACGAGCGCTCGCGGATCTCGAACTTGTGCCCCGAGCCGCATGAGAGAATCCCTCGGGGACGGACATGCGTCGGATCGATTTAGATGACGTGGGCGACGATCATTACGGACGCGTGGTGCCTAATCGCAGGAATATGAGAAGCCCCCATCGATCAAAGGATAGAGGCCCCAGCCGAGGGATAGGACGGTGTACGCCTCATCGTGGCGGGTCATCTCGGGCAAGTAGCCGCACGGAAGAACCAGCCCCGCCCCGGGGGTTCGGGGGTCCGCCGTGCCTACGAAATTTACCTGATCGCTCGCGAGGAAGCCACGGCTCCGTGAGACTTCATAGTGCAGAATCAGGGACACCTGATTGCCCGAGCTGAGATTCGCCAGGTAGATCCGGACCGTGTTCGAGACCTGGGTGCTGAAAGTCAAGGTGCCGTTCGCTGAACCAGGGGCCACGACCGTCACTCCGCGGACCGCGAACGAGTCGGAGAAAACGAATCGAAACATCGTCCCGTACGGCGACCCTATCATGGACTGGGTGACGTTCGAATTGGGGAAGTCTCCGAAACTTACGTCGACGGAGGTTCGGTCACTCAACTCCGGGAAGTCGGGCATCGGGACCCATAACTCAGCGATTGCCCCAGGATTCCGAACGCGAACGAAGAGATTGTAGATGTACGCCTCGCTGGTTACTCGGGAGTTGCCTCCGGTAAGCGCTAAGACAAACAGCGATCCGCCAAGGGCGAGCACCACTAGTCCCGCGACAAGGAGCACGAGTCCCCATGTCGCGGGCGGAAAAGTCGGCCTCGGTTGCCAAGGAAATCCACTCATCGCTTTCTCCTCTCGAGAATCACAGCGTTGCCCTCCACGCAACCGGCCCTGTACCAAGTATCCCTCCTGGGCATATCATGATGCAGGTTCGTGTCGGCTAGTACGGGTGCCGAGCGTAATCCACGGGCCCTGCGGTCTGAATCCAATCGCCGATTCGTCTGGCGAGGGCGGTGGAGGCTTAGATCGTGAAGCCGCAGGGGGGAATTGAACCCCCGACCTGCGCCTTACCAAGGCGCCGCTCTACCACTAAGCCACTGCGGCAACATCGCGGCCAAAGGACGAACGTTACTTAGGGGTATCGACCGCCTTCGGACGCACGCGGTCCTTTAAACCAATCATTAAGTAACGCACGGGTTTTCGCAACACCGGATGAAGACGTCCGTCTCCTCCTTCGATCTCCGTGTCCTCGTCGCGGAGTGGCAGAGCCTCATCGGAGGCCATGTCGACAAGGTCTATCAGAGAGAAGACGAAGTCATCTTCCGCATCAATGTCCCAGATCGCGGAAAGGTCGAGCTCTATTCCAAGGCGGGCCGCTGGCTCTGCCTCCATGAGGTCGAAGAAAAGCCGGGATCCCCTCCGCCCTTCGCACAAACCCTCCGGCGGCTGCTCGATAACGCTCGATTGATAGCGGTCGAGCAACAGGGCTTCGATCGGATCGCGCTCTTCCGTCTCGAACGAGGTCCCGACCGATTTGACATGATCTTCGAGATCTTCAGCAGAGGGAATCTCGTCGTCGGTCGAGAAGGGAAGATCGTCGCTGTCCTCTCCCCGCAGAAGTTCAAGGATCGCGCGGTGGAGATTGGCGAGCAATACGTCTTTCCTGTCGCCGGCATCGACCCGCTCGAACTCGACCGAGGAGGCTTCGCCGCCGCGGTGAGAGGGGCCAAGGGACAGGTGGTCCGCGTCCTTGCGACCATCCTGAATCTCGGCGGTACCTACGCCGAGGAGCTCTGCTTGCGAGCGGGCATCGACAAGGAGGCGCGGATCAAGGATCTCCAAGACCCGCAGATCGATGCCTTGTATACCGCACTGAACAACCTCGCGGTCGCGATCGATCAAGACCGGCAGCCCGGGGTCATCTTCCGGGAC
>VBLS01000285.1:0-490 GCA_005878635.1 Methanobacteriota archaeon
TTTGAGACTCAATCAGCTGGACGCAATTCACTTCCCCACCGAACCAGTCTGACATGGTCGCGCTTCCGAAACGGGACACGAAATTCGGTAGGATTTCTGTCTCCAAGCGACTCGAACTATCTATGAATTTCGCGATCCCGCGAAAAGTCTCGCCCTCGATGCGCCACTCCAGGAAGGGCGCACTGCGAGCGGTGGCGACCCATTTTGGTTCTGGGTTGCGCACAAACAGCACATGTGGTCGACCGTCGAGGTCGACGAATCGGAGGGTTACCTCTATAGTCTGACCGTCCCACTTGTCGAAGACTATCAAATCCAGGACATCGTTGCGGGCTCGCTGCTTGCTTCCTATCATCGAACAGGCTCGTGGGCATTGTTGCTTCCCCGGCGGAATCGTGCCGCCAACCCTGGAAGCCCAATCAGATTCAACCCGCCCCGTGTGATAGCGCAGACTCCGCCCAGGCTAACTCTGTATTCGGCTCATGAGATTGAT
>VBLS01000285.1:567-3561 GCA_005878635.1 Methanobacteriota archaeon
TTCAGATGCGGCGATGACGAGCTCCCCGAAGTGATCAAGATAGAGCGTGTAGTAGCCGCCGTTCGTCTGGAAGTCACGGTAGGCGTGAAGAGAGTCTCCATCCGATAGCATGAAGTTAAGGCCCGTAAACCCGCCATATTTTCCTATCGCCATTTCTCGCACGGCGGCGGTGGCGCTTGCCACATCACCGTGATGACGACCTCCTCGAAGGTGGTCCAGGAGTTCGCGGAAGAGAATCTGGGAGTCAATCTGATCCGCTTCACCAGGATCTTTCAGGAGAGAACCGTTGTGCTGGAATGCCCACCTGACCCCACCTCGCTCCTCGACGAACGGATGCGAGAACCTCTGCGCCACCGACCCCTGCATGCTAGCCCTTCGGAGATGTCCCATGACGATCAACGACTGGCCGGACGCCCGTTCCATATTCAGCTTCGCGATCTTCCATGCCGTCCCGTAGTATTTCGCAGCGTCCGATGCGCACCCCGCGTCACGCATGTGTACCTTGAGGACGCCGTTCTGGAAACAGGCCAGGCCCCAACCGTCCTTATGGCCCCGTTCGTCCGTAGCCCCGATCGGGCACATGCCGCGGGTTGCCAAGTCCGCGAACTCTTCGAACAAGTCGTAATAGACCGGACCCCGGCTCACGACCCCCATCATCCGACACATGTGCGTGGGCATTCGGCCGACACTATATGAGCCTCATCTCCCACGTTCTTCCCACCATCCGGTGATCCTTCCCTCCCAGGTCTCTGTAATTGCCGTTCCTCGGTGGGGCTGGGCGCCTCAAGTCAGGATCGTTCGATAAATCGCCTCGAGTTGTCGCGAGACGCGTGCTTCGTCGCACAACTCGTGGACGAGCGACCGACCGTTCTTGCCCTTTTCTTCCATCGCATCTGGGTGGGAGATGATCGATTTCAGCTGGGCCGCGCCAAGGAGCGGGTCGGTCGAAATTCGCCATCCAACCGAGTTCGGACGAGAAGGCGACCACTGGCGTTCCGACCGCGAGGCTCTCTTGGCACTGGGCAACCCAGGTTCCGGTGAGGTCGGGTAGGGAGAACGGGACAATCGATAAGTCGGAGTCTCGGTAGAGCGGGAGGACTTGGGAAAGGCCAAGATAGCCGTGAAACCTCACCGCATTCGCAATTCCTTCGCGTTCAGCAAGCCTCTCGCAAAACGAACGCCCTGGTCCATCGCCGACGACATCGAGAGACCACGCCGCATCCCGAAGGTGTGCGAGGATTCGGAGGACGACATCGAGCCGCCGGTCAGACAGGTCCCTCCGGGCTTGAGGGATGCGGCCGACGCAGAGGAGCCGGGGGCTTCGCCGCGGGTAGTGAGTCTTCGGCTCGCTCGCCTGCGCTTCGGGCCGCAGAGGGAGCGGGACCACATCGAACTTCTGCGATTCGAGCCTCACGCCTTGGAAGATCTCGCGGATTGCGGGGAAAGGGATGATGATTCGTCGCGTCTCCCGAAGGGCTCGGCGCAGCGTCCTCCGGTGGAAGCGCCCGAGGCCGCCGCCATGCCACTGTAGGACGATTGGAGCCCGGGCTGCACGGACCAGCCACGGGAGGGAATCGTAAAAACAGCCGTGCACGTGAAGCGCTTCGGCCCCAAGATCCCGAACGGCCCGGAGGAGCGGAAGCGAAAAGTCACCGCCAAACCTGGCAAGGGGGATTGCAAACGTCACTGGGAAGAAGGCGATTCGGAAGGGCTCCGTCTGGACCACCGTCTCTTTCCGGACCGATTCATGAAGCATGAGGAGGCTCACCTCGTGACCGAGGGCGGCCATCGAGGACGCGATGTGCCTCGAAAAATGATAGCGATGAAGGACATCGGAGGGAGACCAACCCGCGAAGCGCCAACCGTGGGGGAGCAAGTAGGCGATCCTCATGCCCGCCTCACGATGTACCGCCAGCCGAGGAAGAGCCATGAAATCACGCACCCAAAGAGGACCACGGAACGAATCGGTCCGAATATCGGAGACGTCGTGATTGCGACCGTAACATCGAAGGCGCTCGGAAAGACGAGGAATGTAAACAGGACGATCACAGAGTTCCAAAGGGTGTAGAAGAAAAACAACATCCAGAATCGATTAGCCTCGAGGAAACCACGGCCCCACAGGAGTTCGGGCAGGAGTACGAGAGGAAAGATGACTGCGAGGTTCTGCTCCGCCAGGAACGTGCGCGTCGTCATGAATCCGATGAGGATGACCAGGGCGAACTGTGTGAGCTGGCGGAACTCGGTGAGAGGCCGATTCCGGAGGGCGACATACAGGCCAATCACGACCACAAACGGAAGGTAGCCCAAAACCGAAAGGATCGAAGGCGTGGTCAGGTTGAGGGGGATGATATTGTAAATTGTGAAGCCGACGGTCGCCACGGTCTGATATGTGACTGCCGCCGCGAACCCGGAGGTCGGCCATCCGAAAACGGAAAAGGGCAGTAGGACGAACAAGATCTCGACGCCGAGAAGAGCCGTTGTAAACGATGTGAGCGCCTCCCATCGTTTCCTCCGCGAAGTCGGCCTGCGGGCGAACCAGAGCCATGCGAGCGGGATCAGGGGCAAGGCGAGGTGCTTGAGCGAAATGGAGAGTCCCAGCGCGATCCCGGCATGCCAGGGCTTGTCCTCATCGAGGAACGCAAGGGAGAGGAGCATCAGGAAGGCGACGAGGGTATCAAACATGTTCCACAACGCGCTCGTGTAAATCAGGAACGGATTGAACAGCACGAGCAACTCCGCCCGCGACGCCGTCGCGGGCTCGATGCCTTTCCCAGAAAGCGTTTTCTTGACCAACCGTGACAAGAGCAGGTTGCCGAACACAATCGGCAATTTGATCGCGAAATTCAGGGCCAGTGGGTTTCGCGTCGGAACGTAGACAATCCAATACATGGAAGCAAGAAATAACGCCCATGGGGGAGCATATCCGATCCCGGGCACCATTCCGACAAGGCTTGGCGAGTCGTAGTAGGCAGCGAGGTCAAAGTCGCGCAGGTA
>VBLS01000285.1:3575-4157 GCA_005878635.1 Methanobacteriota archaeon
CGCCGGCTGCCGTGCCAAAAAAAATTCGCGTGTCGAACCAATGGCCAAACGGGAAAAGCGACAGCTGGAGGACCATCGCGACGACATAACGGTTGCGACTCGCCCAGCCGGTCACCCGACTCGCGAAACCCGGACGGAGCATAATCGGCCTAATTCGAGCCTTTCGTGGAGCGGGCGATTTCCCAGATGAGATGAGTTCGGCCCCGCCGCCAATCAACCCACGCTAGAATGCGACTGGCCGCCTCCAAGACGAGGGCAGGCGGGAGGGCGGACAGAAGTCCTGGAGACGAGCGGAGGACGGAAAGTAAGGCTCGGGTCGATTCCGCCAAGTCACTGAAAAGCGGCTGAGACGGTGGCCCACTTTGGCCTTTTCGTTGATCATTGAGCTGCCGGTGGCCCACCAAATTCCGGCGACGCTGGATGATGAAGTCGTTCGGAGTCCGCGCGCCGCGGATTAACACGGTGGCGCTTGGGGCGATCCGAATCCGAAACCCCGCTTTCAGTGCCCCCAAGGCAAGCCCCGCATCGTCCAGCACGGTTTCCGGGGGCAGGTGGTCCACGACGCCACGGCGTATCGCGAAA
>VBLS01000285.1:4195-4780 GCA_005878635.1 Methanobacteriota archaeon
GCCCGTTCCAGCCTAATGAGTGCCTCGTTATGGTATCTCCATGCCAGCTGGGCCACTCGATCCATGATTGTCTTCTGACCGTTGGTGGGAATGGGAAGCCCTCCGACAATCCCGACACCGTCCTGGAAGAGCTCCATGAGCCGCGGAATGGCGCCTTCCGTAGGAATCACATCGCCGGGCAACGACACCAGGAAATCCCCGCGGTAAGAAGCCAGCACGATGTTGAAGGCCGGAGTTTTCCCGGTCCGTTCCGGCTCCACGATCACCCGTAACCGGTGGTCCGCTTCGAAGGATTCCAGGCGTTCGATCGTCGAGTCTGTGCAGCCACTCGCGACCACGATCAGTTCGTCGACGAGCGGCTCACGCAAGACGGCTCCGACAACATTCCCGATGTTTTGTCCTTCGTTGTGGGCACAGATCCCAACGCTGACCGTCAGGAGGACCGCCTCGTTCCTGCCGAAACTTTCCTCTCCCTCAACCTTCCGTTTGGGGAAAGGGACTTCGACACAACGAAGCGGACGAATTTGAGGGCCTCTTCGGGCGTGGCGAGCTTGCTGTCGCCTGCACGCCGTTCGACGAACGCGA
>VBLS01000285.1:4896-5345 GCA_005878635.1 Methanobacteriota archaeon
CGAATGATATCGCACAAACGCTGATGGCAGGTGTTCCATGGTGGAACCTTACTCTGACCCCGGCCCTTTCGACCGTCCTCCTGGCGCGAGGGGAGACCCGGGTTGTCTCAATGCACTTCGTCGTTCCGATGACCGTCCCGTTCGGACGCTTGTACATGTATTCGACGGGCCCGCTGCGACCCGCGGTCCTGTGGCGGGATCATGAGACAAATCCCCGTCCAGCACGACGAGCCGTTCAAACGGGTACCGACGCAGGACCTCTCCGAAACCGAACAGCAGCGCCGAGCCGAGCCCTTTCTGGTGCCGCCGAACGGTAATGTCGATCTGAGGCCACTCCCGTCTAGCGACCTCCAACTTGTCTAAGGTTCCATCGGTCGAGCCGTCGTCGACCACGAGGAGTCGGTCGATCACACCGGTGGAGAGGACGCCATGAATGACCTCTGCGACCG
>VBLS01000011.1 GCA_005878635.1 Methanobacteriota archaeon
AACGACCAAGATCCCGAACGCACCCGGCCGCGGGTCCGGTGCCCGGACTGCGGAAAGGAGTTCGGCCAGGAAGCGTTCCGGGCGTACCGCAAGGTCGTCCACGGATACTAGAGGAGATCCCGGCTGAAGACGAGGCGGCCGCCGGTGCGGAATCCGATTTTCTTCCAGAAGGCCGCGGCGCCCTCGTTCTTCGGGAAGACCTCGAGGTCGACGCGGTCGATCCGCATCGCCTTCGCTTCCTCGAGCAGCTTCGCCGCGAGCGCGCGGCCGACGCCCTTCCGACGGAGCGCCGGGTCGACGAAGAAATCCTGGATCACGAGGACCCGCCCGAGTTCCGCGGAGGGCGCGTACACCGCGAGCGCGACCCCGACGAGGGCCTTCTTCTCGCGCGCGACGATGAGCACGCCCGGGAACCGGTTTCGCATCTGTTGCTCGACGGCCCAGGAGATCCGTTCCGGCTTCGGCTTGACGCCTTCCGAAGTGTGGTAGGCCGCGATGAGGCGTTCGACGTCCGCTCGGTCCGTGGGGTTCGCGCGTTCGACGAGCGCCATCGCGGCCGGCGAAATCCCGCCGACCTATAAGGATTGTCCTGCAAGTGCGACGCGTGAAAATTTCGTCCGCCGCCGGGAGGAAACGGGTCCGTCAGAACAACGTGACACGTACCGACGCGCCCTTCTCGATTCGGTCGACGTCTGCGGGGATCTCGATGTATCCGTCTGCGTGCGCCATCGAGGTGATCGCGCTGCTCTCCTTGAACGCCGAGACCGCGGTCCCATCCGCGATTCGAACGGTATGGAATTCGAGCCGTCCCCGAATCCGCTCGATTAGGTTTCCGAGGGGGACCTCGACCGTCCTCGGCGATGTCGGAGGGAGATGCGCCATCCGCCGGAGCATCGGCCTCAGGAGCACGTAGCCGTTCGTCAGGCAGGAGGTTGGATTTCCGGGCATGACGAGGACCGGCTTCCCGTCGACGTGGCCCAGGGCGGTCGGCTTGCCGGGTTTGATCGCAATCCCGTGGAACAGGACTTCGCCGAGGGACCGGATGATGTCGACGACGAGGTCCCGTTCCCCCGCGGACGACCCGCCCGTGAAGACGATGAGGTCGTTGTCGAGTCCCCGACGGAGCGCCGTCCGAACGGCGGCCGCTCGATCGGACACCCGTCCGAGGAGGATTGGCTCGCCGCCATTCTCGCGCGTCACGGCCGCCATCGTGTACGTGTTGACGTCATAGACCTGTCCCGGCTGGATCCGTTGACCTGGAGGGACGAGCTCGTCGCCCGTGGTCAGGATCGCAACCGTTGGCCTCACGAATGCCTTGAGCTGCGCCCGTCCGACCGCCGCGAGGACTCCGACCTTCGCGGGCGTCATCTCCTCTCCCGCGCGCACGACGATGGATCCGCGGCGGACGTCCGATCCGCGCCTCACGACATTCTGACCCATGCGCACGGGAGCGAAAATCTTCACGGCCTCGCCGTCCCGATCCGTGTCTTCGACGCGGACGACGGCCGTGGCCCCTGGAGGGATCGTGGATCCGGTGGCCACCTCCGCGCAGCTTCCGGATGTGACGCGCTTGCGGGGCACGTCCTGCGCATGGAGTGTATCAATTCGAACCAGGGCTGCGGGCCGCGTCTCGCTCGCCTCCTTCGTATCGTCCGCGAGGACCGCGTACCCATCCATCGCCGAGCGATCCGCGCGCGGGACGTCCATCGTCGATCGGACATCTTCCGCCGCGACGCGGTGCAAGGCCTCGGGGAGCGGCACCGCCTCCGTCCGCCGGAGGGGCCGCACGAAATCGATCGCGATGCGCTGGGCCTCGTCAAAGGAGATGAGCCCTTTCAACGGCCGCATCCCATGCCGAACGTGAGCGTCCGACCGGGGACCCTCGACGGTTCCCCGGCTCATCGCTGCATCACTCCGATCGCGTGCCCGAGCTCGGGAAGGATCAGCTTCTCCATGGCGAGCCGAGACGCGTCGGGGGATCCGGGGACGCAGAAGACCAGCCGGCCATGGTACACTCCCGCGACGGCCCCGGAGAGCATCGCCGCGCTGCCGATCGATGCGTACGAGAGGGACCGGAAGAGCTCTCCGAACCCCGGCAAGATTCGCTCGAATGTGGGGAACAGGGTAGGAATGGTGACGTCCCGATTCGACAGCCCCGTCCCTCCGTTCGTCACGATGGCCTCGCAGGTCCAAGACGCTTGCTCGACCGCGTCAAGGATGGCCTTTGGCTCGTCCTTCACGACGGCGGTGAAGAGCACCGAATGGCCGGATTTCTGGAACAGGTCACGGATCAGCTTGCCCGATTCATCCGTCTGCGCCGTCCGGCTGTCGGAGATCGTAATCACGGCGCACTTCACGGAGGCCGGCGCGCCCTCCTTGTGTTTCTTCGGGACGGCCATCGCGAATCTCGAGAAGACCTCGCGCGTCTAAAGGTTCGCGATGGAATGCAACCTTAAACAAGGTTGCACTCTTCCCCCGCCGCCTCACAGGAGAGAGTCCGTGTTGTCGTCCGGGCCGTCGAACGAACGGTGCCATGACGTCGAATCCTTCCGTGTGGGTTTCCGTCCCTTTTTGGCCGCCGCTCGGCCCCGTCGAGCTAGACCGTACAACAAGCCGCCGGCACAGGCTAGGACAATGGCGAACATCGCGAGGACCGGTCCCACCGTCAGCGGGCTCGGAGAGTGGGCCGGCTCGGGTCTCGCGTCCGCGCGGAACGTGATCGTTGTCGTGGCTAGGTTGCCAGCTTCATCGTCCGCTTTCACGATGACGGAGTGGGAACCCGCGGCCCACGGACCATCGACCTGAGACTGGGCCCCGATCATCCGGAAGGGGCCGCCGTCGACGCTGACCGCGTAGCCCGCGATCCCTGACAGCGCGTCGGATCCGGTCCACGTCAGCGGTGCGTCCGGGGCGAGCACGAGGTCGCCCGCGTTCGCGGCGACGATCGGCGCCGTCTCGTCGATGTCAAAGTATTCGTTTTTCGACGACCCGAAGGAGCCGTTGGCGTCGACCCCCTGGTACTGGACCATGTGCCGGCCTTCCGGGATCTGGAACGGAACGCGGTAGCTCGTCCACGGGGTGTCATCGATTCGGTAGCGGATCGTCGGGGACGTCCCGCCGGTCACTGTAAGGCTGACCGTCACGGGCGATACGAACCAACCGTTCGTCCCCGCGGTCCCGGTGACCGTCGAAGCGACCTGCGGCAGGCTCGGATCGCCAGGTGGCACGTTCGCGGGAACGACGCTTTGCGCGACGACGGGACTCAACGAGGCCCCGTAGGTCGAATCGCCCGCGAAGCGAGCGCGGATGTACTCGTCCCGGGGCGCATTCGGACGGAAGGCCATCGTGCCCCAGAAGCCGCCGTTTCCATCCGTGGCGGGGAACTGTCCGATTTGCTCTTCGGGGTACCAAGCGATCTGGTCCGCGGACCACTCCAGGGTCACGGTCCGACCTGTGACACCACTGCCCGATGTGTCGGCGAGGCGACCCGACACCGTGACCGTCTCGTTGATCATGGACGGGTTGCGGCTCGTCGTGAGCGTGAGGCTCGTGGCCGCGAGACCGGGCGGGGGTGGCGCCGCCAGCACGGCGTCCGCGAACAGCGCGCCCAGCTTCGCGGCCCCGTTGGGGTTCAGGTGTACGCCGTCAGCCATGTCCGTCGCGGGGTCGATCTGCGGGTACAGGTCGACCAGGGTGACATGACTGCGCCCGCTCACAACTCCGGGCAGCGCCGCGTTGTAGTCCCGGATCGCCTGCTGCCCAGCAGGCCAATCGAGATTGAACGGCGGTATGGTGGACACAATGACGCGCTGCACGGACGGAGCCGAGAGGATCATGTCCAGGAGATGGCCGAGCCTCGTGGGCGCGTTCGGCAGGTCCACATTCTTCGTTACGTCGTTTGAGCCGATCATCAGGAGCATCACGTCCGGCGGGTTTTGGTTCAATTTGTCCGGCATGATGCCCGCGAGATCATCGATCGTGTAGCCCCCGTAGCCCTCGTGCGCCTTATCCGGCAATTCCGCCGGTCCGTTCCATTGCGTTCCGACCATGTCAAATGCGAAGCCGCGGCCGGACAGGATTTGATAGAGCGACACCCGGTAGCCCCCGAACTCCGGTGTCCCAACACCGAGCGTGTTCGAGTCGCCGGCTGCCATGATCCTCGTGCCACCGGTCGCGGAGACGTGAAGTTGGCCTTGGGCCCCCATGACGAGCGAAAGGGAGGCGGCTAAGACGAGGCCGACGAGCACGCTGGCCAGAGAGCGGTGAACGATCCAACTTGGTGTCCCCGTCGTTTTCCCGCGAGGGTACATTCCGGGACGAGGAACGCAGGCGTCCCTACATATTCGGCCTGTCAAGTTTATCACCGATGAATCTTGGAGCGAAAATGTCGCTCCGTCCACTCGTGTCGCCGGAAGTTGGACGGGTCGTTCAAGTCAAAGGAATCGCCGAATCCGAGCAGGCCCAATCGCTACATCGCCAGGCCCAGGAAGGGTGCGACGCGGTCCGCGACTTCGGGATCGTCGAGCGAAGCCGCGAACGCGGGGAGGGAATCGAAAGGTCTCGCGCGGACGATTCGGGCCGCGCGCTTCGCCCCGATCCCGGGGAGGGCGGTAATGGCCCCGAGCGGGGCGTGGTTCACGTCGAGCGGATATTCGACCGCGGTGAGGGACCGTTGCCCGTGGCTCACGACGCGCACATCGACGAACCGGTTCAGCGTCGGATGGTAGGGCAGGCCCACGAGGATCGGATAGGTCCCGATCTGTCGACCGTACGTGACCCGGCCGTCCTCCATTTCCAGGAACACGTTGCGGAGCACCGTGCCCTCCGGAACGACGCGTTGCAGCATCTCATGGTCCACGACGGTGCGGACCGTCTCCTTGAACCGGCGGAATTCGCGGTACAATCCGGTCGGCTCGAACTCCCGCCGGACCGGTCGGACCTGGCGGATGTTGATCCGGCGGATCCAAAGGTCCTCGGCCAAGAGTCGCCGCAAGAATTCCAGATTCAGGTCGAAGGTCTTCTTCGTCTCGCCGTCCAAGCCCGCGACGAAGTTGAGGCCCGGCAAGAGCGTCGGCATCCCGTTCGCGCCGCGCGCGCGACCGACCTCGTTCACCATGCGGATCGCCTCGAGGCATCCGTCCGCGTCGATGTTCAGGTTGTTCGCCTCCGTCACCGCCGGGTCCGCGGACTCGAGGCCGAACGACAACAGGTTCCCCGGGGACGCGAGGCGGACGAGGTCCCGCATCGCCGCCATCGCGGCCTCCGGATGCGCGATCATCATCGCCGGATCGCCGTTGTCCGTGTGCAGGACCTTGAGGTTCGGCGCCGCGGCCCGAATCCCCTCGAGAAGCGACCGGATCGCGGGCCCGTTGATCCGCGGCGTCGGCGACGATCCGAGGCCGATCGCCTGGTAGCTGAAGAAGTCCGCCTGGCCGCCGAGGCGGAAGTTCACCGCCCCGAGTTCCGCGAGACGCCGGACCTCCGCGAGGACGCCGGAGAGGTCCCGGAACTTCGGCTTCCCGTACATCGGCTCGATGCAGAAGGAGCAACCCTTGTTGACGTACCGCACGCACCCTTTCGACGTGTCGAGCTCGACCGTCAGCGGATCGGGGAAGTCCGGATGGGCCCGCACCACGTCCGCCCCGAGGAGGGCCCAACGGTCCCACTCCTCCATCGTCTTGTCGCGGTGCGTCCACTCGCCCGCCGTCAGATGATCGTATACGGCGGCGTCGAGGTCCCGAAGGGCGATCCAGTCGAAAGGCTCGACCAAGGTTTCGTCGTAATATCGGAAGCGCGCGAGCGGGCCGCCGAAGACCCGCGGGCCTTCGAAGGCCGTCGCGTGGTGGACGATCTCCTTCTCGCTGATCGGCAGGCTCCGCAGGTACTTGCCGGGGACGATCGGGCCGGAGATGACCACGAGGAGATCGCCGAGGAGCGGGTGGCCTGCCCGGGCCCGGTCGATCGTCACGTATTCCCATGTGTGGCCGGCGTCGCGGATCGCCCCTGCGGCATACCGCGGATAGGGCGAGATGTACGGCGGCACGCCGAAGTTCGACGGCTCGTCCACGTACCCGTCGAGGATCACGACCTTCATGGGCCGCAATCCATGTCGACGTGGCGATAAAAGGGCTTCGCCGGTGGGACTACTTGTTTCCCCAGCGGCCTATGACGATGATGAAGACGATCATCACGACGGTCAGGACGACGGCGGTGACCACGCCCTGCGCCCAGCCGCCCCAGTCGCCCGCGGTGCTTGTCGCGCCCAACTTGATGTTCGCCGCTGCGAGGCCACCGAGGACGACGTTGTTCCACATCAGCGCGATGATGAAGCCGAATGCCGCGCCGAGGGATGCTGCAATCGTCTTTCGAACCTCTGCCATGGAGAGTTGCTTTTCCTCCGCCATATTTTGCCCCGGGGGGCGGCGACTTGCCTACCCAATAAAAGGGCTATGTTTCACGGTGAAGGCCCTTGTCGCGGTGCGAAGAACCTATAGTGCCCGCCGGTCTCCCGCGGGCGGCGAGGATGTCCCGGTGGAACGAATCGAGGTGACGCTCCGCGATATCGACGCGGCCTTGCCGATCGTCCGAGAGGTTGGCCGGCATACGCCAACCGTCCCGTTCTCGGGAGACGAGGACGTGTGGCTCAAGCTGGAGAATCTCCAGCGACTCGGGGCGTTCAAGATCCGAGGGGTGTGGAACCGAATCTCCCAGCTCACGGACGCCGAACGTCGGCGGGGCGTGAGCACAATAAGCTCCGGAAATCACGGCCTTGCGGTCGCGTGGGCCGCGCGCCGCCTCGGGCTCCCTTGCACCGTGCGCGTCCCGGAGGGGGCCGTGGGCCGGAAGGTCGAAGCGATCCACGCCCAAGGTGCAAAGGTCTCGCCGTTGTCCCGGTCGGACCTCATCGATGCACACGAGCGCGAGACGTGGCGGTCCTGGCCCTCCGCGTTCCTCCATCCCTTCGCCCATCCCGCGACAATCGCCGGACAGGGGACGATCGGCCGAGAGATCGCGGAGGACCTCCCCGAGGTCCGGACGGTCCTCGTGCCCGTCGGCGGAGGAGGACTCGTTTCAGGAATCGGAACGGCCATCAAAGGACTCGTGCCTCGGGCCCAGGTGTTCGGGGTCCAGGCGGAAGGCGCCGCGCCCCTTCCGGTGTCCTTGCGGACCCGCCAATCCTATCGGATCGATCGCCCGCAAACGATCGCCGACGGCATCGGGATCGGGATGATCCTCCCGCCGATGATGGCGATCCTCAGTCGCGTCTTGGACGGCGCGTTCGTCGTGACGGATGCGGAGATTCGCGGCGCGATGCGACGGCTCGCCCTCGAAGCGAAGATCGTCGCGGAGCCGGCCGGGGCCGCGGCCTTCGCGGCGTGGATTCGGTACCGGGACCAGCTGCGGCCCCCGATCGTCGCAGTGGTCTCCGGCGGCAACGTGGATCCGAACCTCCTCGCGGAAGTCGTCAAGGGATGAGATCAGCGCTGGGACTTTTCCTTCTCGAGGACTCGGACGTCCTCGATGCGGGCGCTCGGATATTGTCCCTTCGAGTCCTTCTCGAGTG
>VBLS01000113.1 GCA_005878635.1 Methanobacteriota archaeon
CGATCGCGCGGGCATCGCCCACGAAGTCGCCTTCGTCAAGAAACTCGACGAGCCCGTGATCACGGAGCTGAAGGGGCGCGGGACGCCCCTCGTATGGTTCATCGATCTGGGCGCCGGGATGATGCACGCCCTGCACGGACTCGACGCGGTGATCACGGACCACCACGTCCCCACGGAACGGGAGGTCCCGAAAGTCCTGCGGTCCGACCTGATGCGCTTCGCGGAGTCACAGGACCGCATCCTCATGTTGAATCCGCACCTCGAGGGCGCCGGGTCCGACGTCGCGAGCGGGGCCGGATGCGCCTATGCCGTCGCGAGGGCCTTGGCGCCGACGAACCGGGACCTCGCCGCCGTCGCGATCGTCGGCGCCATCGGAGACGTCCAGGACCAGGAGTTCCGGCGGCTCTCCGGGTACAACCGCACGATCCTCCAGGATGGGATCGACGCGGGAGTCCTCCGGGCCCACATCGACCTGCGCCTGTTCGGTCGCGAGACCCGGCCGGCCTACAAGATGTTGCAGTACGCGTCCGACCCCTGGATCCCGCGGCTCAGCGGGAACGAGGACGCCTGCATCGCCTTCCTCCTCGAGCTGGGGATCGACCTCAAGGTGGAGGAGCACTGGCGAAGTTGGTCGGACCTGGACGATGGAGAGAAACGACGGGTCGTGACCGCGCTCGTCGCGCACATGCTCGAACGGGGCTGCGGTGCGAAGGAAACGGAACGGCTCGCCGGCGAGACGTACACCTTGATCCGGGAACCCGCGGGAAGCCCGACGCGGGACGCGAAGGAGTTCGGGACGCTCGTGAATGCCTGCGGCCGCTACGACCAGCCGGAGGTCGGCTACCGCGTCTGCCGCGGCGACCGTGAGGAGTTCCTGGGTCAGGCGTTGCGGCTCCTGCGTGGCCATCGGGAATATCTGGTCGAGTCGATGGACGCGATCGCGGAGGCCGGCATCAACACGATGGACGCGATCCAATATTTTCATGCGGCCGACCGGATCCGCGACACAGTCGTCGGGATCGCGGCGAGCCTGGCTTTGAACCGCGAAGGAGCGGCGAAGGACCTGCCGATCATCGCCTTCGCGGCCGCCGACGACGGGATCAAGGTCAGCGCGAGGACGACGCGCGATCTCGTCGCTCGGGGGCTCGACCTCGCCGCGGTCATGCAGGAGGCGAGCAAGGCCGTCGGTGGATTCGGAGGCGGCCACCACGCGGCGGCGGGAGCCACGATCCCAGCGGGGACCGAGCAGAAATTCTTGGAGATCGCGAACCGCATCGTCCGCGAGCAGCTCGGTCCGAGCTCTCGCTAGGAAATCACGGCGGCCGTTCCTGGAAATCCTTTTATACGCCCCGCCACTTCGACGGGCGCTTCTCTGGGAACGGAGAGCCGATGACTCATGACGCTCCGCGGGCGCGGGGCGGAAGGAGGTCTCCCCAATGGCCAAACCGATGTACGTGCGCTTCGAGATGCCGAAGGACCTGGTCGACAAGACCTACCAATCGATCGAACTCGCGAAGGAGAGCGGGAAGGTCCGGAAAGGCACGAACGAGGTCACGAAGCTCGTCGAGCGAGGCGAGGCTCAGTTCGTCGTGATGGCGGAGGACGTCCAGCCGGAGGAGATCCTGGCCCACATGCCGCTCCTGTGCGAGGAGAAGGGCGTGCCCTACGCGTACGTCCCGAGCAAGCAGGAGCTCGGCGTCGCGGTCGGGCTCGGCAAAGCGACGGCCTCAATCGCGATCTTGGACCCCGGCAAGGCGAAGCCGGTGCTCGACGATCTTTCCGGCAAGCTCCGCTCGATGAAGAAGTGACGGGGCCCCGGAGGAGCGCGGAGAGACGATGGCGGACGAGGACAGCATCCCCGCGGAAGTGGTCGAGGTCGTCGGCCGGACGGGGATGACCGGCGAAGCGGTCCAGGTGAAGGTCCGCGTCCTCGACGGACGGGACAAGGGCCGCATCATCACGCGAAACGTGAAGGGGAGCATCCAGGTCGGCGATGTGTTGATGCTCCGCGAGACCGCCCGCGAGGCCCGCAAGCTCTCGGTCCGGTGAAGCCGATGCCCGCCCGCCGTTCCTGTTCCTTCTGCGGCAACGAGATCGAACCGGGGACCGGCAAGATGTTCATCCGGAAGGATGGGACCGTCTTCCTGTTCTGCTCCCACAAATGCCAATCGAACCTGCTCCACCTCGGGCGCGTGCCGCGTTGGACACCGTGGACGCAGGCGTTCCGCCGCGCGGCGGGACGAGCCGCCGCCGAAGAGGCGATCGTCTCCGAGGAAGTGCCCGCGCCCGCCGAGGCCGCCCCCGGCGAGGCGACGATCGAGACGCCGAAGGGCAAGGACATCCCGGCGGACCTCGCCGACCTGATCGACAAACGGCTCGGTCCGGACCTCCCGCGAGGAGAGGTCGAGAAATTCTTCACGTCCTTCGTCGAGAGCCCAGCCTTCCGGACGTCGATCCTCGGCTGGGCCAAGAAGAAGCACGGCGCGAAGCCGGTGACCCACGTCGAAAAGGCCGAGTTCGCGGCCTGGAAGGACTCCCAGGAAGGCCGCCGCGTCTTCAAAGCCTGGCTCGACGGACAATGGGCCAAGGTGAAGGGACGCAAGCGGGAGAAGACCGAGGAGGAAGAAGAGGAAGCTCCCGCGCCGACCGCGAAGGCCGCGAAGAAGGCGAAGAAAGGAGCCTAAGATGGCCGAGCGCACGTTCGTGCTGCTGAAGCCGGACGCGGTCCAACGCGCGCTCGTCGGCGAAATCCTCGGGCGCTTCGAGCGTCGCGGACTCAAGGTCGTCGCGATGAAGATGCTCCGCGTGACCCGGTCCCTCGGAGAGACGTATTATGCGGAACACAAGGGCAAGGCTTTCTTCGACCCCCTCATGTCGTACATCGCCGCGGGGCCCGTCGTCGCGATGGTCCTGGAGGGCGAGGGGGCCGTCGCCATCGTGCGGAAGATGATGGGCAAGACGAATTCCGCGGAGGCCGAACCGGGGACGATCCGCGGGGACCTCGCGCTGACGATCGGGCGGAACATCATCCACGGGTCCGATTCGCTCGAGAGCGCGAAGCGGGAGATCCCGCTCTTCTTCAAGCCCGACGAAATCCACGCGTACGCCCGCGTCGACGAGGCGTGGCTCCGGGAATAGTCAAGCGCTGAAAGAGGATCCGAAATTCCGGAAGCTCATGGAGGAGGATGTTTGGGTCGGCCGGAACGGCCACCGCATCGTGTACATCCAGGACCCGGACGGGATCTTCTTTTGCCTCTACGACCATCCGGAGGAAGGGTGGGGTGGCCCGGTCCCGGACCACTACTGAGCCGAGGGACGAACCTTCAAGTAGCGTCGGATTCTTGATGCGCGGCGTATGGCCCCCTCCATCCGCCAGCCCATCGTTTCCGTCCTCGGGCACGTGGACCACGGGAAGACCACGTTGCTCGACCGAATCCGCGGGACCGGCGTCGCGGGCCGCGAGGCCGGAGGCATCACCCAACATATCGGCGCCACCGAGGTCCCGCTTTCGGCGATCCTCGAGATGTGCGGCGACCTGGTGAAGGGCAAGTCGTTTCGAATCCCCGGCCTCCTTTTCATCGACACGCCGGGCCACGTCGCCTTCTCGACCTTGCGGGCCCGCGGGGGAGCCCTCGCGGACCTCGCGGTGCTTGTCATCGACGTCAACGAGGGGTTCCGGCCACAGACGATCGAGAGCCTGAACATCCTGAAACGGTACAAGACGCCCTTCGTCGTCGCGGCCAACAAGATCGACCTCGTCCCCGGATGGCGGAAGCATGCGGGCCAACCCTTCGTCGTCTCCTACCGGGACCAGCCGGAGTCCGTGCAGGACGAGCTCGACAAGCGGATGTACGAGCTGATCGGCCGCCTCTTCGAGCACGGCTTCTCCGCGGAACGATACGACCGCGTCGCCGACTTCACGACGAACATCGCCGTCGTACCGGTCAGTGCGAAGTTCGGCGAGGGGGTCCCCGACCTCCTCCTCACCCTGATCGGCCTCGCGCAGCGGTTCCTGGAATCCCAGCTCGCGGCGACGGAAGGGCCCGCGGTCGGCACAATCCTCGAGGTCAAGGAGGAAAAGGGCCTCGGGACGACCCTGGACACGATCGTCTACCAAGGCACCCTGTCGAAGGGCGACACGATCGTGTTCGGGACGACCGGGAAGCCCGGCACCACCAAGGTGAAAGCCCTCCTGAAACCGAAGCCGCTCGACGAGATCCGGGACCCGCAGGAGCGCTTCGACTCCGTCCCGTCCGTCTCCGCCGCGGCCGGCGTCAAGATCCTCGGCAGCGGGCTCGAACGCGCGGTCGCGGGCGCGCCCCTCCGGGCCGCGAAGGACGACCTCGCCGACGCGATCGAGGAGGTCGCGAAGGAGTCGCAGGTCCACATCGAGACGCAGGACGACGGGATCCTCGTGAAGGCGGATGCGATCGGCTCCCTCGAAGGCCTCGCCTACGAATCCAAGCAGGCCGGCATCCCGATCAAGTTCGCGCGGCTCGGGCCCGTGTCCCGACGGGACGTGACGGATGCCGCGACCGTCAAGAACCCGCTCCACCGCGCGATCCTCGCCTTCAACCTCGAAATCCTCCCGGACGCCAAGATCGCGTTGCAGGAGCACGACGACGTCAAGCTGCTGGAGAGCGACATCATCTACCGCCTGATCGAAGACTACACGGCCTGGAGGGACGAGCGGAAGCGGCAGCTGGAGGAGGCGAGCCGCAAGGAGATCGCGTACCCGGCGAAACTCCTGTTCCTGCCGGACCACATCTTCCGGACCTCGAAGCCCGCGATCTTCGGAGTGCGGGTCCTCGGCGGTCGCATTCGGACCGGGGAATCGCTCGTGCGCAGGGACGGACGGACCCTCGGTCGGATCAAGGCGATCCGGAGCGGCGAGAAGAGCCTCGACGGCGCGAGCGCAGGGCAGGAGGTCGCGATCTCCGTCGACGGGGTCACGATCGGGCGACAGATCGAGCCCGGCGACGTCCTCTATGTGGACCTCCCCGAGGCGGACGCCCGGGCCCTCCGCGGACGGAAGGACCTGAACCCGGACGAGGTCGCCGTCCTCGAGGAACTCGCGACGATCAAACGGAAGGAGGACCCTTTTTGGGGAATGTAGCGGACCTCCAAGCGGAGCTGCCGCAGAAGCATCTGTGCAAGGACTGCGACAAGTGGTACGGGCAGGAGGACGACGAGTACGGCCCGTGCATGTACAAGCATTTCCGGAAGGAAAAGCGATACGTCACCTACGGATACCACGAGTGCGACGAGGAAGAGGAGCTCGAGCGCCGGGTGAGGATGTGGAAGCAGCGAACGTCCGACGGCTCACCGACCGCGACATCGACGCCGCCATCGCCCTGACCGACCTCGAGCATTGGGGATACACCCGAGCGGACTTCCGACGGTTGCGGGCGCTTTCGCCCGACGGATGCTTCGCGGCGGAGTTGAACGGGCGCGTGGTCGGCGTCCTGACGACGACGACGTACGACGCCGTCGCCTGGCTCGGGGCCGTCATCGTGAGTCCGGAGCTTCGCGGCAAGGGCATCGGGAAGGCGATGATGGACGCGGCCTTGGATCACCTCCGCGCGAAGGGAGTCCGGTCCGTGCGCCTCAATGCCTACCTGAACGCGATTCCGTTCTACGAACGCCTCGGATTTCGCCGCGAATACGAGGTCATCCGCTGGCATGGGCCTCCAGGTACAAGGGGTGGACTCGGGACCGTCCGACCGGTTCGGCTGGGCGACCTGGAAGCCTTGGCGCGATGGGACCAAGGATACTTCGGCGCGAATCGCCGCGCCTTGCTGGACCGTCTTGCGGACGAGGTGCCCGCGACCTTTCTGATCGCCGAACGGCGCGGCGCGATCCAAGGCTTCATTGTCGGAAACCCGAGCGGCGACGCATGTGAGATCGGCCCTTGGGTCGTGGCTCCTGGGCGGGAGACGGTGTCTCGAGACCTCTTCCATACCGTCGTCCTGGCGGCGGGCGTCTCCGAGGTCGCCTTCAGCGGCCCGTCCGCGAACAACGCGCTCCTCGAGTTCGTCCGGGAACTCCGCTTTTCGGAAGTCTTCCGCGCCCTCCGGATGGTTTGGGGGACCGACGAGTTCGCGGGTGACCCCGCCGGAATCTGGGGGCTCGGCGGACTGGAGAAAGGCTGAAGCCCCTTCCCGAGTTCGCAGGACCGATGACGGAGAAACGCCTGCTCGCCCTGATCGCCCTGCTCATCGGCCTCGTGGGAGGCCTGCTGATCCTCAACGAGGCTGTCCGGGGCTTTCGGGGGGTCTCCGACCTCGCGGCGATCCTGTCGGCGCTCGTCCCCCTCGTCCTCGGGATCGCGATCCTCGCGGCGAGCCTGCTCATCTACCGGAGCAAGTACGGCTCGGGCGGGCTGCTCGACATCATCCTCGGAGTCGTGGCCCTGATCCTCCAGTTGAACCAGATCGGCGCGATCCTCGCGATCGTCGCGGGCGTCATCGGACTCGTCGCGTCCGAGGGCGGCCCGTGACCGGTGTCAGATCCGCGGCCCGATGAACTGCCAAACGACGAGCCCGAGAATCAGGAACGCAAAGGCGCGGCTCACATTCGTCACGATTCGGTCGCGCTGCTCCGTGGAGATGCCCTTCCGAATCCGGGAGAGGAGCCCCTCGACCCCGTCCTTGAAAATGTAGCCGCCATCGAGCGGCACCGCGGGGAGGGCGTTCGTCGCCCCGAGCATAGCGTTGAGCCAGAAGAGCCAGTACGCGGTGTTCACGAGGAGCCAGAACAACGGCCCCGGCACGGCGGCCGCGAGCCCCGTGACGCGGTAGAACCGCACCGTCGGTTCGTCGATCGGGGAGCGGCCTTGGAACGGCAGGGAGATGTAGGACAGGACGGCGCCGGGAATGCCGTTGAAGCGATCCGGGTTCGTCAACGGATGGTAGAAGCTCGTGTCCATGTCGAACGCGAGGATCCCCAGGACGGCCCGGCCGGTGTCGGCCCTCCGCTCGGTCAGGATGACAGAATAGGTCGCGCTTCCGCCCGTGGACGGATCGTAAGCGACGACCGGGATCGACTGATTGAGCGGCGCCCGCGCGAGGGCCGAGGTGAAGTCCGTGAACGTGTGGATCTCTGTGCCGTTGATGTTCGTGATGACGGTGAAGGGCTGCATGCCTGCGGCCTGCGCCGGCGACGGCGTGTTCTGGGGAAACGCGACGATGCCGACGCCGTCGTGGACCGGTTGGACCGACGTTGCCATGACGGAGGAGAAGATGACCGCGAACAGGACTGCCAGGACGATGTTCATCGCCGGCCCCGCGGCGAACAGGCGGGCCCGGTCCCGCCGCGGGAGGGCCCGCAGCTCCTCTTCCTCCGGCTCGACGAAGGCGCCGATCGGGAAGATGAGGAAGATCAGGCCGAGGGACCGAATCCGGATCTTGGCGACCCGCGCGAGGATCCCATGGGAGAACTCGTGGAGGATGATCGCCACGGCCAGGCCGAAGATGCCGTAGCCGAGAGGGATGATCGGATTGATCCCCGGAAGGCCGAGGAGGAGTTCGGGGGACGGAGGATTCGCTCGGACCGCCGAACTTTGGACCAAGGTCGCCTCCCACAGGAGGAGCACGGTCGTCCCGACCATGGTGACCGCGACCAGGACGATCGCGAGGTCGCCGAACCATCGCCAGAACACGTTCCGCCGCGCGATGCGGTCGATGAGCTGCCGCCCGCGGACCGTCTTCCACATCAGGAACGGCCCGGCGGGCGGCGGCGACGGCGACAGGCCCCGACGCTCGAGGAGCCCCCGGCTCTGGAGCACGTAGAGCAGGAGGCACCAGAGGACGATCGCCGCCACCGCGATCAGGATGGAATCGAGGACGGCCATGCGCGGCTCCGAACGAACCTTCGGGAATATTTCAACCTATCTTGCGGTTACTTGGCGATTCCAGATGTCATCGGGCAAGTCGTCGTAGACCGCGAAGGCGGAGGCCTCGGCCTTGGGACGCTGGGGCTTCGAGAGGGTCTTGATGCGCTCCACGCGAAGGATCCAGTAGTGGATGCGCCACATCTTGCCCTTCTTGATCATGACCTCTTCTTGGCGCGTCGTGAGGAGGCCCTCTTCCTCGAGCATGTAGAACACGTCGCGGTCCGCCACGTCGAGGTTGTTGTCGATCGCCTCCGTCTCGAACCCGAAGAAGGACATCAGGTAGTCGGCGAGGGCCCGCAGGTCGTCCTCCGACATCCCGCGCCTGCCCACCGTGGCCCGCAGGGCGGCGACCGTCTCGGACATCGTCACAACGGGCATGGCAACGTCGGAGCCACGAGGACGTCCACTTAAAAGCCCGTCGAGGCCATTCCTGTTCCTGACCCTGATACCGGGAGTAGGAGGCACGAGGGCGGCGCATCGACGAGGACCGCATGCGATGGCGTACGTGACGGCGCCGGATCGGACGAGTGCTCGCAAGATCGCACGGACGATCGTGGAACGGCGGCTCGCGGCCTGCGCGAACCTGTGGCCCGTCGAATCGATGTACCGGTGGCGCGGGCATCGCGAGGAGACCCGCGAATTCGTGATCGTCTTCAAGACGCGGAAGGCGCTCCTCCGGAAGCTCATGGCGGCGGTCCGCGGGATGCATCCGTCCGAGGTGCCCTGCATCGTCTCCTACCCGATGGGGCCCGCCCTGCCCGCGTACCTCGACTGGATCGACGCGGAGACGGATCAGCGGTAGACCGCGATCGCCCCGTAGCCGACGGCCGTGTGCCCGTCGTGGCTCACGTCGCTCGAGGTGCCGTACTTCAGGAGAGTGGCCGCCTTGGCACCTAGCTGTTTTGTAGCTGTCAGCATCGAGGCCACGGGGCCGTACCCGCACATCGAGATCTCCGCCTGGGCCACCTTCCCCGAGAATCCCTTCGGGTCGAGGGCGAGGATCCGCTCGATCGCCTTGGCGTCCTGCTCCTTCGCGAAGGCCGGCGCCGTCAGCCCGCGCGTGGGCAGCTGAAAGTACTGCGGGCCGACGTGGGTGAAGTCCGAGGACGCGATGACGACGCAATCCCGTCCCTTCGCGGCATCGGCCACGAGGCCGCCGACCTCCGCCGCGAGTTCGTACTCCTGGAAGGCCATGCAGATGGGGACGAATCGCGGGTCGTCCTTCAGCTGTTGCAGGAAGGGGAGTTGAACCTCGATGCTGTGCTCGTCCCGGTGCGACCGGATGTCGTCCTCCAGGGGCGGCTTCGCGAGCCCGGCATACACGTCCGGGTCGACGTGCGCGATTCCAAGGGGCGTCTGCCAGTCGTGGTTCGTGACGGCGAGCGGCGCCCCGGCGCCATGATGGTTCGGGCCGAGGATCACGAAGGACGAGGGCCAGCCGTCCGCCGCGAGCGCAGCATACGCATGCGCCGCCACCGGGCCCGAGTACACGTAGCCGGCGTGCGGCACCACGAGGCCGAGGATCCGACGTTCGCCCGCCCGCACCGAGGGGACGCGACCCGGACCCAGCGGATGGGTGTAGCATTCGCGAATCTGGCGGAGGAGGCCCTCCTTCGAGCGTTCGTAGAAAGCTCCCGCCACGGCCGGATATCGCATCGAGGCGCCCTTCAGAGGGACGCCTCATAATCATCGATCGTCAAGGTAAACTCTTCGTCCGACTTCAGGGCCCCGCGGGCCTTGAGGACCTCGCGGGTGAGCAGCCAGTAGATCGTCGCCAGGGCCCGCCGCCCCTTGTTGTTCGTCGGGATCACGAGGTCGACGTCGCGCGTCTCGTTGTTGGCGTCGCAAAGGGCGACGACCGGGATGCCGATGTTCAGCGCCTCCCGGAGGGCCTGCTGGTCCGCGGCCGGGTCCGTGACGACGAGCACCTCGGGCTCGATGAACTCCGGGAGGTTCGGATTCGTGAGCGTGCCGGGGACGAAGCGGCCCGCGAGCACCTTGGCGCCAATCTGCTTCGCGAACAGCCGAGAGGGCTTCTGTCCGTATTGTCGCGCCGCCACGACCAGGAGGTTCTCCGGCTTGAACCGCGAGAGGAACTTCGCGGCCTCGCGGATCCGCGTGTCCGTCTTCTTGATGTCGAGGACGTACAGGCCGTCGATCCGCACCTTGTAGATGAAGGGCTTCATGTCGGCGCTTTTCTGCTGCGTGCCGATGTGGACGCCGGAGGTCAGGTACACGTCCTCGGGGACCAGGAGTCCCTGGACGCCGGTCTGCTCCTCTTCCTGCATCATGCGCCTGCCTGGAGTTCCTCTTCGATCCGGATGAGCTCGTTCAACTTCGCGATCCGCTCGCCTCCGACCGCGCCGGTCTTAATACCGAGGCACCCGAAGGCGACGGCGAGATGGGCGATCGTGTCGTCCGTCGTCTCGCCCGACCGATGCGACATGACGGTCGCGAATCCGGAGCGATGGGCCAGATCCACGGCCGCCCGCGTGTCGGAGAGCGTCCCAATTTGGTTCGGCTTAATAAGGATAGCGTTGCCCGCATGGAGTTCGATCCCGCGACGCAAGCGCTCGACGTTCGTCACGAAAATATCGTCGCCGATGATCTTGCACCGCGCGCCAACGCGCTTCGTGAGCTCGGAGAAAGCCCCGAAGTCCTCCTGGTCGAACGGATCCTCGACGCTGAAGAGCCCGTAGTCTCGCACGAGATGCTCGACGAAATCGACCTGGGCCCGTTGCGTGAGGGTTGTATCGCGGTAATGGTATTTTCCGTCCCGGAAGAACTCGGAGGCCGCGAGGTCCAGGGCGGGCCGCACCGCGAACCCGAGGTCTTTCTCCACGCCCTGGCAGACGTCGGCGAGTAAGCCTAGCGCCTCTTCATCCCCGAGGCGTGCAATCCACGCGCCTTCATCGCCTCTCCCGAGCGGGACATCGGGCAACTTCTTCGTCAGCGCGTCGCGGACCCGTTGATGCACGCGGGCATTTGCGAAGACATTGCCCTGCAACGTCGGTCCCTGCGAGACGACCATGAATTCTTGGATCGTCGTGCCGCCCACGGCGTGGCGGCCGCCCCCGATCACGTTCCCCAGGGGGAGCGGCAAGCCGGGACGACCGGAGCCCGCGAGGTAGCGGTACAGCGGTTTTCCCGCGGAAGCCGCCGCGACCTTGGCCGATGCAAGCGAGGTCGCGGTCGCGACGTTCGCGCCGATCTTCTCGAAGTCCGATGTGCCATCGATTTCGCGAAGGAGTCGGTCGAGGCCCGCTTGGTCCGCAACGTCGCGTCCTTTCAACCGGCCCGCGATGGAGGACCGAAAGATTTGGATCGCCTTATCGACGCCGCCTTTGGGCCATGCGGGAGGCTCGTGCGCACCGGTGCTCGCGCCGCTCGGAGCCGCGGCGCGGCCGATTACCTTGCCAAATCGAATCTCGACTTCTACGGTCAGGTTCCCGCGGCTGTCGAGGATCTTCCGAATGACCGCGCCCTCAATCGAAGGCATCCCGGAACCTCGAGACACTCAAGGGCGCGTGGCCCGAGGCGAGCTCGCGGATCGCGATCTCGAGAGGGTCCGCGGTCGCTTCGGGCGGGAGAATCGAAGGGGCCCCGAGGGAAATCTGCAACGCCCGGGCGCCGAGGATGCGCGCTCGCTCAAAACGAGTGAGAATCACGAAAACGTCTCCAGGGCGACGAAAGGACGGGGCTCTAAAAAGGTTTCGTCCCTCGCCAGGAGACCGCTCAACGGAAGTGGCGTCGCACCAGAATCAGGTACAGCAAGATCAGCCCGGGGAGGATCGCCGTGATCGGCGAGCCGATGCTCCCGACGATCGAAAGGACCATGACGATGATCGCCAACCACCAGGCCCATGGTCGAAGGTTCAACAGACCCGAGCCGACCGCGATCCAAATGATCCCGAAGATGAGGATGATCGCCCCGAGGACGCTCCCCGTCAGACCGAAGCCGAGAGGCAGCCCGACGCCGACGAGCAAGGACGAAAAAGCGACCACGACGATGCCGAGGAGCAGGAGGAGGACGCCCCCGAGGATCGTGAGGACAGCGAGGATCGTCACACCGATCGGACGAGATCGGGTCGGTGCGGCAGGATACGCAGGGTAGGCGGCCATTTGCACGCGGAGCTTCGGATGTGGCTATGCCATAACTATGCTTCGCACGGGCTCTCGAAATCGATAACGAAGCTCCGCTCTTAGGCGGAGTTGCCTCCAATAGACCGGGTCGCATGCGGCGAGGGCCTGCCTCGCCGCGGTTTCTGTCGCCCGTGTCGCAAGTTCTACTGTGGAGGCATGCTCGGTGGCATCGGTTGCATCATGCCCGGCGCCATTGGTGCTGGCGGCTTCCACACGGCCCCGAGAATCCCTCCGATGAGGCCCAAAATGAGGCCAATGATGAAGCCTCCCAGAGTATCGAAGAGGCTCACGACGGAGAACACGATCACCAGGACACCCCAGACCACGTGCTGCTGGGGCTTGACGTACAGCAAGATACCGAAGACCATCACGAGCAATCCGTTCACGATTCCGACGACGCCGAGGAGGGTCACCATATTCGCGCCGCCTCCTGGGACTCCCGGCAGGCTCCCCATGAACCCACCGACCGCCGCGATCAGTATGCCGACCAGAAGGATGAAGATCCCACCGATCAGCGACAACACTAACCCTGCTGTTGGCTTTTCGCTCGTAACCAATCCTCTCCCGAATCTGCGAGTTGTATCAAAATCCCATTATAAAAGTATTGCGGAAACGCCTCGCGGCATTGACCTTTTCGCGACCACACCTTTTATCAGGGGGTACCTGTTGCCTCGTCGGTGATTCCCCCATGGTCCAAGGCTATTGCGTAAAGTGCCGGGCAAAGCGGGAGATCAGCAGCGCGGTGGCCGTGAAGCTGAAAAACGGCAAGCCCGCGATGAAAGGAAAATGCCCGGTCTGCGGTACGACGATCATGCGAATCGGCGCCGCGAAGTAGGCTGCGCCGGTCCCTTTTCTGCCGCGGAAGATTCTCGGCGAGGAGACTATTAATACGGCCCCCGGGCTAGCCAAGCTTCTGGTGCCGTGGTGAAGGTCCCGGACATCAAGGTCACGCCCCCAGGGCCGAAGGCCCGGGAGATCGTCGAGCGCGACCGGGCGTTCGTCGCCACGACGACCAAGTCGGCCCCGATCGTGATCCGCCGGGCGTCCGGTTCGGTCGTCGAGGACGTGGACGGAAACCTCCTAATCGACTTCTCCTCCGGGATCTCTGTCCTCAACATCGGCCACGCGCACCCGAAGGTCGTCGACGCCATCTCGAAGCAGGCCGCTGAATTCACGCACTTCGCGGGGACCGATTTCTACTACGACATCCAAGCGCGGCTCGCGGAACGCCTGGGGAAGATCACGCCCGGCAAGCACCGGAAGAAGGTGTTCTTCGGGAACTCCGGCGCGGAGGCCAACGAGGCGGCCATCAAGGTCGCAAAGTCCCACAAGAAACGACACATCTTCCTCGCCTTCCTCGGCGCGTTCCACGGACGGACGCAAGGGACGCTCGCCTTGACCGCGAGCAAGGCGAAGCAACGGGCCGGTTTCTTCCCCATGATGCCCGGTACGGTCCACGTTCCTTACGCGTACTGCTACCGCTGCCCGTACAAGCTAACGTACCCTTCGTGCGACCTGTACTGCGCGAACATCATCGAGGACGCATACCTGAAGACCGTCGCGCCGCCGGAGGACGTCGCCGGCATCTTCGTGGAACCGGTCCAAGGCGAGGGAGGATACATCGTCCCTCCGCCAGGGTGGCTGGACCGGATCGCGAAGATCGCGAAGGACCACGACTTCCTGCTGATCGACGACGAAGTCCAAGCGGGCCTCGGCCGCACCGGCAAGATGTGGGGCATCGAACATTCGAAGGCGACGCCGGACATCCTCACGACCGCGAAGTCGATCGCCTCCGGCATTCCGATGGGCGCTACCATCTACCCGGCGGAAATGGATTTCCCAGAGAGCGGGAAGCACTCCAACACCTTCGGAGGGAATCCCGTGGCCTGTGCCGCGTCCCTCGCCACGCTCGACGTGATCGAGGACGAGGGCCTCGTCCACCGAAGCGCGCAGATCGGCGGGTACATGGCCAAGCGCCTCGACGAGATGAAGGACCGCTTCGAGTTCATCGGCGATCGGCGCGGCCTCGGACTGATGCAGGCGACCGAATTCGTTACCGACCGGACGTCGAAAAAGGCCGATTCGAAGATCCGTGACGCGATCGAGAAGGACGCCTACGAGCACGGCCTCATCTTGCTTCCCTGCGGGGAATCCTCGTTGCGCTACATCCCGGCCCTGAACATCCCGAAAGACGTGCTCGATGCGGGTCTCGATGTCCTTGAGCAGACGTTCCGTCGAGCGGGCAAATAGCCTCGTGACAGTCTCGGCCGCGGCCTCCTCGGCCGGTTCCTCCCGGTCAATTCAAATAGTGACATGCGTTTGCGCCGGGCATGGCCACGGGAGGAGGTGCGCCACCCCCAGAGGCGGTGCGGGGGGCAAGGGGTGTCTCGGTTGTCATTGTGGCGGTCATTGCGGTCGTCCTTTTCGTTGCCGGAGTCGGAGTCGGCTGGCTTGTCTTCTCGCCACCGGCGAAACGTGTCTCGAAACTGTTTCTCGGGACCAACACCCCGTTTCCTCCCTTCGAATTCTATAACAATAGCTTGCTGATTGGGTTCGACATCGAACTGATCCAAGACATCGTGCACCGCGGATGGGGATTCAACGAGTGCACGGACACTGTCACGACCGCTTGCTACGAATGGACGGACTTCCAGACGTTCCTTCCGCTCTTGGCGGCTGTTGGCGAGGGACGAATTGACATCGGAGTCGGCGCCATCACTGAAAATGGCGACACCGGCGCGAAGCGCAATGCCACGATGGACTTCTCCGACCCATACTACCTGTCAAATCAGGGCGTCCTGAAACGGGCAGGGGATTCGACCGTGTATTGTGCCGCCGCGGATTGTACAGTGGCGGAGTTGGATCGGTCGAACCTTAAAATTGGAGCCCAGGAAGTCACGACAAGTGAGTTCTGGGTCGAGGACAACCTGCCCAATGTCACTGGAGCGAACAATCTAGTCCTCCTGGGGACTGTCGAGGACGTCCTGCTCGCGCTGCGAAACAACGTCGTTGATATCGTGGTTATTGACCTTCCCGCCGGGCAGCGAATCGCGTCCGCGAACCCAACGACCTATAAGGTGGCAGGCACGATCCGGACAAACGAACTCTACGGCTTCGCAGTGGCGAACAATGACCCCCTGGGGCTGATTCCGGTAATCAACGCCCAGCTCAGAGCCATCCGGGCAGACGGTACCTACGACGCGTTAATCTCGAAATGGTTCTGAGGAGGTTTGTGACACCCTAGGGCCGCAAACCTCTCTCCTTCTTTCATGATCGTGATAAAGGCTGCCGGACATGGACACTGCCGCCCCGGCCCGTACTGAGCGTCCCAGAGCCCGGCTGGTCACGCCAACCACAGCGCTAAGAGGGGCGGAAATTGCAGCCGGCGCGACGCTCGCCATTTTGTTCTTTCAAGAATTCCTGCAATTCTCCTTGTTCGATCCGAATCTTTGGCTCGCATACGGACCGATTTTTCTGGGGGGCTTGGGCGGTACCATCCGCTTCATCCTCTTGGTCATCCCGATAAGCGTCATTCTGGGATTCTTTCTCGGGTGGGCACGAATATCGCTCCATCGAGTGCTAGTGTGGCCCGTCACGATGTTCGTCGACTTTTTCCGCGGAATGCCCCCCCTGGTCCTCGTCATTTTTGCGTTCTTGTTTGGGGACGACCTCATTCCGCAGGCGATCAAAGATCGGCTCTTGGCAGGCATTCCCCTTCGAGTGGTCTCAGTGACAGCGGCCGCCCTCGCAATCGCGTTCCACTCCGCTGCGTACCAGGCTGAAATCTTTCGCGCAGGATTTCAATCGGTACCGATGGGACAGCTGGAGGCAGCCCAAGCGCTCGGCATGAAGCCGTGGCAGGCGATGCGGTGGGTGGTTCTGCCGCAGACTTTTCGGCTAAGCTTGCCGCCGCTAGGGAATGAACTCGCCGTCGTCATCAAAGACACGTCCCTCCTCGCCGCCGTCGCCGGAGGCGAGATCGTGTCCCGCAGCCAGAATTTCGCTGGAACGCTGTCCATTTCGGGATACCCGGTCGAATGGCTGTTCGCCATCTGGACGGCCGTCGCGATCTCTTACTTTGCCGCCACGTTCACGGTGACGCGCCTCCTCCTGGTGCTCGAAAGACGATTTCACACGCCCGGGCTGGAGGCGGTCTCGATTTGATTAGGGTCGAAGGAATTCACAAATACTTCGGGACGCTCCACGTCCTTCGCGGCATCAGTCTCGACGTCGAAAAAGGCGAAGCCGTCGTCGTCATCGGACCCAGCGGCTCGGGAAAGAGCACGTTACTGCGATGTATCAACCTTCTCGTGGAGCCAGACGAGGGCCGGGTGTTCCTCGAGGGCACCCAAGTGAATCGTGCCGACATTCGACGGGAATGGGTGCGGCAGCAGGTCGGCATGGTGTTTCAGAGTTTCAATCTCTTCACTCATTTGACGGCCCTGCAGAATGTCATGTTGGGACTGACGCAGGTGAAAGGCATATCGAAAGATGTCGCGGCCACAAAGGCTCGTCAGCTTCTCGCGCGAGTCGGCCTCGCTGCGAAGGAGCACGCCTATCCGGCCCAGCTCTCGGGTGGCCAACAGCAGCGAGTCGCGATCGCCCGTGCCCTCGCGATGGACCCCAAGGCAATGCTGTTCGACGAGCCGACGTCAGCCCTCGACCCCGAATATATTCGGGAGGTCCTCGATGTGATGACCGCGCTCGCACGGGAGGGAATGACGATGATCGTGGTCACGCACGAGATGGGCTTCGCGAGCAGCGTTGCGAGCCGAATCCTATTCATGGACACGGGAATGATCATCGAAGAAGGAACGCCGGACAAGATATTCCACCACCCCGAGCACGAGCGGACGCGTTCGTTCGTCGATAAGATTCTCCGGTGAGACGATGACGAAACGACTTCCATGGAATCGAGAGAATCGCTGGCGTTGGATCGACACACTTCTTGCTGCAATTGTGGTGATAGGCGCCCTTCTCTACGTCTATGAACTCATGGTGGGCTCGCGAGGGCTCCAAGTTGACTACATCGCGGCGAATTATGGCCAGTATCTTCGCGCCGTGACGGTGAACCTGTACATGACCACGGTCGCTTTTGTGGTAGGGATGACCGTCGGTTTCTTTCTCGGATGGCTCAGAACCATCCGGAGCGTGCCGGTCAAGAAAGTCATCCGCGACTACACGGCGCTTGCCGACGCGAGTTCACGGTCGCCCTTCGTCCGGTCCGGGATGCTCGCTCTCACCGTAGCCTGGACTGGCGTGAAGTATCTTGTCCGTCGGATCGGAGATGCGTATGTTGAGATTATCCGAGGGACACCCCTGTTCGTCCAGATCCTGTTCGCCTGGTCCATCCTGGTGGTGAATTTTCCCGGTTTGTTCACAAACCCATCTTCCGTGGCATTCACCGCGGGCCTCGTCGCCCTAACCGCGAACACGGCAGGCTACCAAGCCGAAATCTTCCGGGCCGGACTCCAGACGGTCCACTCGGGCCAGGTAGAGGCGGCTCGCGCCCTCGGATTCTCGAGGCTAGGCGCCATGCGGCACGTCATCCTCCCCCAGGCCCTCCGACTGATAGTGCCGCCTCTGACCAACGAATACATCGGTCTGTTCAAGGCAAGCACGCTCGTATTCATCCTCGGCGTGCAAACGGAAATTACGTTCGTCGCCAACAAGAACGCCTTCGCCGGACACGTCTTCGAAATCTTCGCGATTGTTACGGGGATCTTCTTGCTCATCACCGTCGTCCTGGCGAAGGTTGTTCAGGCGTTAGAGTCCCGTTTCCGGATCCCGGGCCTCGGAATTCAGCAGACCCGTTCCGAGAGGCATCGGGCTCGTCCCGCGGAGGTCCCTTAAGAGCGCTTCCCGAGCTTGAGCAGCGAGTCCTACATGGACTGGAAGGGCGGTGTGGGATGAACGGAGCATCCGTTTGATGGGCATGCTGAGGTGCCGCCGCGAACCGACGGGGGGCTCGTACCAGCCCGGGGCCAACGGTCGCTCGACGGCTTCCCACCGGGCCGCGTCGCGCGGGACGAGCGTGCGACATCGCGGGCACCTGAAGCCCGCTGACCTCCCGAGAGACTTCGTCCGTTTGCCGCATGCGGGACACAATGGATTCGACACCTTTCGCACGACAGACACCGCGGAGACGACGCACAGCTTCTCTAGGTTCAAGGTCGCCGGCGAGGCTCTCACCGCCCCCATTGCGATGACGCGGTCCCCGGGAAGCAAGTTACGGACGACGGACCGGAACTGTTTCGATGGTTCGTACGCCGTGATATCGATTGGCCCGACTCGCACAACGACGTGGCCTCCCGCGAGGACGCGGGGAAGCGAGGACACGTCGCCCTCCAAGCGCACCGTCAGGTGAGGCCGCGGGGACGCACGGGACATGACATGGTCGTCCGTCCCTTGGTTGGTCTCGAAGATGAGCCATCGTTCGGGACGCTCGCCATCGATGATGCTCATCGCGGCCGGCAAGACCGCCGGGTCGTCGCCGCGAATCCCGAATAGGATCGGGCATGGTGAGCGAGGAGCGATCACCGCTCGATCGTTCGCGTAATCGTAATTATTGAACGTGCTTGGAAAGTCGTGGTCCATCCGGATTACGGACTCCGGCGCAATTCTTCGCTCGGTCGACCACGCCTCCAGCGCCCGATAGGTCAGGATCTCGTAGGTACGGTCGCGAGGACGCCAGGCGATGGCCGCGAGGGCACCGATCAGGCCTCGTCCGTTCTTGTAAGACCGCACGACGCCCAGACCGCGAGCGCTGGCCTTTGCGGATCGTTTCGATACAACCCCGCGAACCGCTCGCCAGTAAAGGGTCGGAGTCGGTTGCCCTCTCAATACCGCGAACCCGGGGTTCGTCGTCGAGTCATCGAACCGAGACCACCGTTCCACGAGGGGGGCGATACGATCTGCGACCGCAGCCTGTTCCGAAATTGTCCGTCCCCTCGAGTAGGCTTGAATGGGACGGCCTGCAATCGATCCGACAACAAAGGGTCGGCCCACGCCTTCGCCGAAGCGCATGCAGACCGCACCGTTCCCTCGGGTCTTCCACGGGATATTCGGATTGAGCCGGACGAGTCGCGGATAGCCGATGAGGTCGAAATCCTCGGTGAGGTCGCGGACAATTTCCGTCGCGAGGAACGTCGTGCACATGCCTTGGAGACTGTCCGTGTCGTCCACGCCAATCCAGAGGACCATTCGTCCACCGAACGACGACCCGACCTAAAACCCGAGGCCCCGAACCTTGAAATAGCGTCCGCCCATAAGTCGGCTCCACAGATGCCCATCCGCACCTTCGAGCTCTCTCACGTCGATGGCCGTCGGTTCGTGAAGCCAACGGACCGCTGGATCAATTTGCGGGTCGACCACAACAGCACCGTCACCCTGATCTCGGAACTCGGCGATCGGCAGGCCTCCGTCGATTTCCGATTCACCGCGAACTACCATGCGTCGGAAGCCGTCGTGGGCCTTATCCAGATCGAGGGGAACATCCTCTGGGAAGGAGACGCCAAGGGCCTCGTGAAGGGTTGGTCGGCCGGCGGACAGATGCCTCCCGACGTCGCACAGGAAATTCACACCGTGATCATGACGAACTGCATCCCGGAGGCGGTCCTGCTGGCCCGCGAGCTGCGCCTGCCGCCGCCCATCCCGATCCCGCAGGTGAATGTTCCCCAGCAGCCCGGAAAGCCTGCGAAAGGCCGATCGCCGGAGATCGCCTGAACCGATTGGCTTCAGTGGCTTCACGAGAGCCTTTCATTTTTGCCCGTGAATCTCACTCTCTAAATTCGGAACGTCGGATTGAAGAGGTACTGTGGAATTCGTCCGGGCCTACGAGGTAGATAGGTGTCCACGAAGCAACATGCCGGTACGAAATTGATTCTTGAGGCCGGCTCTCCGACAGACCAATTCGTGGTCCCAACAAATTCCGCCTTCCTCGCGACCGCACCCGAACCGGCCCCTCTCGTGGCTCGCGTTAGCACTTACAGCGCGGGTAAGGTTTCCCAGCAGGGGGAGCCGGACGCCTCCGTCTCGAGGAGGACCAGGACGCCCCAGTTCGTGTACCATCTCATCCGGTCGGCCCGGAACGTTGTCTTTCCGATCGGTCCCCTTCAGGACCAAGTTCGTTGGTGGCTCCGCCACCACGCCGAACGGCCGTCCGAGACCTGGGTCCTCCAGCCGAGTCTCCTGGGCCCGGTGTGGCGACACGAGCGCTGGGCGGACCGGCACAAAGAGATCTTCGCGGTGGCCATCCTCGAGCCCCGCTAGAGCAACGCCGCGTGTGGTTCGTTCGCCGAGGGGCGCACCACGTCCCGTCGTCCTCCCGAAATCGCTGAATCGCGGTGAGCATTGAACGAGCCAAGGCGCGATTCGCTCGGCCGAACCATCACTTGATGTGGTCCAAGCTGAACGATCCAACGCTCACGCTCGACTTCGTGTACGTATACCGGATCCAGCCGCGGCTTTGGACGTCGCAGATGCCTTTGATGCTCAGGAAGGACTTGAGCTGCTCGACCTTGAACTCGATGCTGCCGTCCATCAGGGAACCGAGCATCTGGATCTCCTGCTCCTCGTGCATCCCCTTCTCGATGACGTAGAAGGCGACGGCCTTGTCCCTCTTCCGCCGCCCGACGAACGGTTGGAGGAACTTGAACGTCGTCGTCGGGTCCAAGTACGCGATCAGCGTGGACACGCTCCGGAATCCGAGGCGGTACGTCGGATACTTCTTCTTCCACTCCGCCGCGGTCGCCTCGACGGCCTTCAGGATCGACTGGTGGTCCGTCGGATCGTCGATGTAGGTCGTGTTCGGATCCGTCGCCTCGGCGCCCATCGACTTCGAGTACGCGTCGATGTACCGGACCAGGCCGAGCTTTTCGTATTCCTCGTACCCTTGGAGGACGAACGACATGTCGTCGCGGACGTCCGCCGGGCCCTTGTCCGTCAGCACCCAGAGGACCGGGACGCCCTTCTTGAGGCCCTCCCCCATGAACAGGTTCACGAGGACCTCCTTTCCGACGTACGCGGGGCCGTACACGGAGGCGTTCGTCCCGAAGGGGATGCCGCCGAACATGAGGTCGTCGAGGCGCGGGATGCCCGTCTTGACCTTCTGCTGCTTGACCTCGATCTGGAGTTCTTGCTCCCGGGCCTCGATGTCTTCCGTGATCAGGCCCTGCTCCCGCATCCGGAGCTCCTCCATCTTCTGCTGGAGGTACTTCTCCTTCGTCCGCACCTCCTCCTCCTTCTGATTGATCTGGGACTTCAGTTCCTCGAGGCGGGCCTTCATGTCGAGCTCCTCGGTCGAGCCCCCCTGCGCCTTGGCCTCCTCGACTTTGCGCCGCTCCGCTTGGACGAGCTTCTCGCGGTACAGCATGTCCTCCTCGCGGCGGAGGAGTTCTTCCTCCTTGTAGGCGAGCGGTTCCTTCACCTTTTTGATCTCGTCCTCCTTCGCCTCGAGGTCGTCCTGGAGCCGCTGGAGATCCTGCTCCCGCAAGAGGAGGGTCCGTTCCCGCTGCAGGACATCGTGTTCCTTCTTCGTGAGGGCCCCGCCGAGTTCCGTCTTCGGCTTGCCCTCGAAGGCCTGCGCCTGCGCGCGGACCTTATCCTCGATCTTGTATCGGTTGACGTCGCCTTCGAGCGAGATGATCCGCTTCTTGAACTGCTCTTCCTTCGCCAGGTAATCCTGCTCCATCTCCCGCAGCTCTTCCTCGAGGCGGCGCTTCAGCTCCTCCGTCGGACCCGTCACCTCATCCGGATGGATGGCGGCGATGCGTTCCTCCTTGCCGCGAAGCGCGGCCTCGCGCTCCACGAGGTCCGCCTCCCGCTTCTTCAGCTCCCGCTGGTCAGGTTTCAGCTTCGCGAAGCCGGATTCGACTTGCTTCTTCAGCGCCTCGTTCACGGACCGGAGCTTGGCCGACTCGGTCTCGATCTCCTCCCGGAGCTTTTGTTCTTGCTCGAGGCGCTTCCTCACTTCCGGGGACGTCCCGGCCTTGAGCTGCTGCGTCTTCACGTACTTGATGACCGCGATGGAACCTTTCTTGATGTGCTCGATCTCCTGCTCCAGCTCCTTCCGCTTCCCGATCTCCGTCTGCAACTGCTTCGACAGGGTCGCGGTCTCCTCGATGTACTTGACCGGATCGAACTTGCCCTGACGGAAATTCGAGAGTTCGCGGTTCAGCGTGGCGCGCATCGACTCGAGCTCGGCCCGCATCCCGTCGACCTCCATCGCCTTCGAGCGGAGCTCGCGGACCTTGTCATCCGACATGCGGTCGGAGGTGACGCGGGCGGCCAAGCCCCCGCCGGAGGTCGTGGGGACGCCGATCCAGTCCTGGAAGGCCGTGTCCTCGCCCGAGAGCCATTTCCGCAGCGCCTCGTCCCGGGAGTCGCCGGTTCCGGGGGCGCTGAGCCAGGTGCTCGCTTCGCCCGATTCGTTTTTCAGCCAGGAAGGGAGTCCTTTGTCCGTCGTCGTGGGCGCATCCTGCTTCGTCCCGCAGACGACGCATTCCCCGTGCGGGTTCACCTCGCCGCCGCAGACGCGGCAGACCTGCTGAGCGACGGTGCTATCCGCCGGTTTCACTGCCATTGGAGCGGCGCCTCCCGAAGCCTCGCGTACACGGCCGACATGGAGAATCGGTCGCCGTCGCTAGCCGTCCCGAGGGTATTTAATCGTGAGGACGGCATTATCATACAACAATCTAGCGCGAGCGAGGATGGTCGCGAGGTCCGCTCCGCGACCCGCGGACGCACCCCGGAAGAGTCTTTATAGGCTGGGACGAATCTGACGGTATCTTGAGGGCGTCCGAAGAGGGGCGGGCCGTGGGGACGGAGAGCGAGAAACGGATTATCGTGCGGATCGACCCGAACGACGAGTCGATCACCCTCAAGGACATCATGCAGCGGATCCAGGACATCCAGCGGCAGCACCCCGACCTCGACGTGTTTTTCGACGGCGACGAGTACGCGGTCTGCTCGCGGCCGAAGGAGAAGGCCCGGGCCATCGCGGAAGCGGTCGAAGGCAAGAAGAAAGCCTGAGGAACCGAATCCTTTTGGCGGGTGCCCGCATTGGGCCGGGCCATGGCGATGCACAAGCCCACGAAGGCGGAGCTGACCTCGGTCCCGATCGAGCACCTGGACCTCGAGAAGACGACGTCCGTCGCCGACCTCGTGGATGGATACAAGCGGATCTCGTTCCAGGCCCGGACCTTGGGCCTCTGTGCCTCCGTCCTCGAGAACGCGATGACGGACCCGAAATGCACCGTGTTCTTCGGCGGCGCGGGAGCCCTCACACCCGGCGGCCTGCGCAAGGTCATGCGCGACATGGTGGAGTTCGGCCTCGTCGACGTCGTCGTGACGACGGGCGCGATCGCCTATCACGATTACTACGAGGCCCACGGCCACCGCCACTATGCGACCACGCCGGAGACGGATGATATCGTCCTCCGGGAGCATTTCCTCGACCGCGTCTACGATACCCTCGCGGACGAGTCCCTCTTCCGAGAATGCGACGACGAGATCGCGCACCTCGCGGACGGCCTCGAGGTGCGGCCGTACAGCTCGCGGGAATTCCTCTGGGAGATGGGGAAGATCGCCTCCAAGGACCCGAACTCCCTCGTCGGCGCCTGCTATCGAAAGGGCATCCCGTACTTCGTGCCCGCCCTCAACGATTCGTCCATCGGCATCGCCCTCGCGAAGCACCATCACGATCGGGTGAAGGCCAACAAGACGCCCATCGCGATCGACTCAATCAAGGACAACTACGAGATCGCCCAGGTCAAACTGAAGTCGCCGAGGACCGGCGTCTTCTACGTCGGCGGAGGAACTCCGAAGAACTACATCTCGCAGGTCGAGGTGATCCAGGAGGTCATGGGGTACCCGGAGAACCCGCACATGTACGCGGCCCAGATCACAGTCGACGTGCCGCAGTGGGGAGGCCTCAGCGGCTGCACGTTCGAGGAGAGCCAGTCGTGGGGGAAGTTCCACAAGGACGCGAAGATGGCCCAGAGCCTCGTCGATGCGACGATCGGGCTGCCGCTGCTGATCGCCTACCTGTTGCAGAAGGGCGTCCATAAGAAGCGGAAGCAGAAGAAATATCGGTGG
>VBLS01000288.1 GCA_005878635.1 Methanobacteriota archaeon
CCCAGGAAAGCTCACGCTGTGCGAACATGCGTGCACGCGTCCCCATTGCCGCGATCGTCTCCGAGTCGCGTAGGAGCATAACAAGGGCCCGCGCGAGCTGGATCGGGTCATCCCCCGGAACGCCCACGCCGATGCTCTCCCTTTCGAGGAGTGGGCCCCCTCCTTCGATGTTCGTCGCGACGACCGGCCGCCCGCATGCGAGGTATTCCCGCATTTTGAGGGCCGAGGAGCCGATGCGCGAGTTACGACGCAGCGTGGATGGCATCACGGCGACGTCGGCCGCACAAATCCAGCGGGGGACATCATCTCGGGGGACCCATCCGACAAAGCGTATGCACTTGCCGAGCCCCCGCCTCCCCGACTCTACTTCCAGCAAAGGCCGTTCTTGGCCGTCTCCAACGATGAGGAGCTGTGCCTCCGGAATTTCGGCTATCACACCACCCATCGCTGCGATTAGCGTGCTCACTCCTTGCCAAGCGACGAGATTTCCCACAAAAACCAGGGTAGGGGCCTCTCCTGGCAAGCCCAAGGCTCGCCGGNNNGGGGGTTGAACCGAGATAGGTCCACACCGTTCGAGACGACGGTGATCCGCTCCAGCGGGATAGCGTAGCGGCTCGCGAGCTGCGCCCTGAGTCCTTCTGTCACCGCGACGATTCCCGAGGAGGACGCCAACAGCTTGCCACGCACCACGGCTTTCACTTCGCGAAGAGGAGCAGGAGTTCGATCGGCACGTCCCTGCATCGCCATCTCTTCCTCAACAAGACCGTTGATTTCTACGAAGTGAGGCTTGCTCAAGAGCCATCCGAGGACGGCGGAGAGTTTGGGAGATTCGCGTCTTTCGTAGATAACGTCCGGTTGTTTCTTTCCCAGCATAGAGAGCAATTTCAATGCCGTCCGGAACGCGTTTCCCGGAGGGCTCGCGATTAGGCGCACAGAGGCCGGGGGCTCCCAGTCCGCGGGATTCGCGATGACGAGGTCAACCTGGCAACCAAGCCGCGAGAAAGCGCACGCGAGATCTTTCACATGCCACACGTCACCTGTGTGGCCAGATAGATCGATGTCCGGCGCTAGAAAGGCGATGCGCATAGGCATGCCAACCAGCTTCGCCCAGAACAAAAAGGATATCCCCGTAGTTCTCAAAGGCGCGCTTCACCTAAACCGATGCCTCAGGAATGCCAGTTTTGGGCTGAGAGATTCGTGGCGATACAATAAAGAATATCATAGAACGTCGATTTGCCCCGAGCGAGATGGGCCGCGAGGTCCTGGTGGTTATCCCCCACCATGCCAGTTTCATTGACCAGGACATTCGAATCATGGAGAGCGAGTTCGATGTCGGGACTTTTTTATACCGTGATCCTCGTGATCGATTCCCACTGTTGCGCGAGCTACACCGTAGTCGGATTGGCATGGCCTGGTTCGTCCTCGGATATGCGTACGCTATGGTCCTGACGCGCCCACTGACCGGGGCACGATCGCTTCTCATCGCGGGCGGCTGGGATGTCGAAGCGTTACCCGAACACGGGTATGGCGAAATGCGATGGCCGAAACGTCGTCGTCGTACGGCCTTCGCACTGGCTCGGGCTGATCGGACTCTCGCGGTCTCCGCCTACAGCCTGAGTCTGTTGCAAGGTATCGCCCCGCAAGCTTTCGCTTCGGTGCTCTACCACGGGTTCGACCCGGATCAGTTCACGATGGGCAACGGGGACCGAGTGGGCGTCTTGACAGTCGCCCGCGTCGCGCCTGAGACCTGGTCGCTTAAGGGCCTCAATACGTTTCTTGCCGCCGCACGTAGGCTTCCGTCGATCCCTTTCATGATCGTGGGCGACACGTCCCGGGCCGGCGCACTTCTTGAAGGTCGATCGCCCAATGTCATAGTCACAGGTCCGCTATCGCAGAGTGAACTCGTGGGTGTGTACCAAAGGTCGCAGGTCTACGCTCAATTGAGCGGTGTGGAATCGTTCGGTTGTTCCCTCGCGGAGGCAATGCTCTGTGGGTGCGTACCCGTCGTATCCGATCGTGGCGCGTTGCCCGAAGTGGTCGGTGGCGTTGGCGAAACGGTTCCTTACGGAGACGTAACGACGACCGTCGAGGCAATTCGCCGGGCGCTTAGTTCGGACGATGGACACCGGGCACGGAGTCGGGTTCGAACTCAATTTCCCCTCGAGAGGCGTGCAGCGGAACTCGTTTGCGAGGCACGCCGCCTTCTCGGGGAGGCGAAATGACCCGATTTGTCCTTATGCCTCATCTCCAAGGCAAGGGCCATCGCGTTCGTTGCGACACCCTCGGCAGCGCCCTCCTCTCCATGGACCACAAAGCACAGGTGACGCTGGCTCTTCGAAGCGACGTTCCCCTGGCTGAGTCCGAATGGACCGTCCTCCCGACGGTTCGATCCCCCTTGAAGCGCACCTGGGCAATCATCCGTGCCAACGTTCTGATCGAGGATGGTGTCGCGTTTATCGATTTTCGAGTCCGCTTCATGAAGCGCCTCGGTGGAAAACTCGTGTTGGTCGTACAGCCCGCGG
>VBLS01000012.1 GCA_005878635.1 Methanobacteriota archaeon
GAGAGGCAGACGAAGGATTCGTTCTCCGTTACGATTCGTTTCGCCTCTTCCAGTTCCGTCTCGACGATCTCGCAATACAGACACGATCCGCCCGTCGACTCGTAGAAGTGATGAAGGGAATTCACCTCTTCCATGATCCGCCGGGGCACGATCGGCGTGGCGATCAGCTGCGAGTGCGGGTGGGAGAGGGAAGCGCCGGCCCGCTCGCCGTGATTCTTGAAGATCAGGATGTACTTGAACCGCTTGTCGCGGATCAGGTCCAGGTACCGTTGCTTGTACGCCGTGATGATCTCCTGCACCTGGAACTCGCTCTGCATGGAGAGGTGGTGTTCGTGCTCGGGGGTCTCGACGATGATCTCGTGAGCTCCGACGCCGTTCACGCTGTGGAACAGCTGGCTCACGCGGCGATGGACCTCCCCCTCGACCTGCAAGGCCGGGTACTTGTTCGGGACGCAGCGAATCCACCATCCCGGGCCGTTGGGTACCCCGTCCTTCCGATAGGCGAGGACCTCCGGCGGCGTCATGTGTTCGTGGCCGTAACAAAAGGGGCACTTATCAGGGTCCGTCGTCGATTTCCCGCCACGAAACGCCCCTGGCCGTTGTGCGCGGGCCGCCGAGAAGACGACCCAGGTATCCGTGACATAGTCTTTCCGGAGTTCGGGCATGGGATACCTGGACGTTTCCTCAAACACGAGAGGCTTCTATTTCAGGGTTGTGCAGTCGAGATCTTTTTACGACACTATGTGGGATGGGCTCCGCGGGGGAAACCCCCGGATGAGAAATCCGCCGTCCGGCCCGGCCCTCCGGTGCGATGCACTCCTGCATACTCTTCACGGGGCGGGCTGGATACTCCGAACAGAATCGGATCAGCGTCTTCTCTTCGGCGTCATACCGCTTCCCGTGCAGGCTCCTGGGGAAGCGGGACTGGTGATAATTGTGTCACAATCGTCCATATGCCCATCTTTGGCGAGGTGAGGTCGCGGGACATCCCGGACAACCCCTCTCCACTCTCCTGATCGGCGGATCAGACGCCTTCGGCACGCCCAAGCCTTCGACGGGATGAGGATGCCGAGTGTCCTAGTTGATCCTCCCGGCGGCCAGGATCATGGCGAGGCCGAGGAACTCACGCCCCTGTCGGGATTCGAACCGGATAGGGTTGGAGTCCGGACGGACCCATGGTCTCATGGGTCCGCAGATAACCATCCCACGCATCATTGCAGCATTCGCGTTTGATGCCTAGACGGCGTGGCGATGCCCCTCTCGGCACATGCCGATAGTCTCTTCGACACGCTTATATATCGTTCCCTTTCTCGCTCGCACCATGCAGTTCCCGCTCCGGGAGAAAATCGCCGGCGAGATCGCGTTGTCCGAGCAACCGGGGAAGACGATGCGGAAGTGGCGGGAGGAGCTGCGGATCACGCAGACGGACCTCGCGCACCACATGCGCGTTTCCCCGAGCGTGATCAGCGACTACGAGGCAGGACGACGAACGTCTCCCGGGATCAAGACGATCCACCGGCTCGTCGACGCCCTCTTGGAGATCGATCAAAGGACGGGCCAAAAGCTCTCCAAACGCTTCGAGGAATACTCGGACGTCATCCCGTCGATGCGAGACTGGTCCGTCGGCATGCGGGCCGGCGACTTCCTCCGTCGGATCGACGGCAAGCTTCTCACCCAGAAGCTCAACACCCGGCGCCTCGTGAACGGATACACCGTGATCGACTCGATCAAGGCGATCACGACCCTCGACGCGACGGACTATCTGCGGATCTACGGATCGACGAGCGAACGCGCCCTCTGCTTCACCGGCGTCAAGTACGGACGGTCGCCGATGATCGCGATTAAAGCCCATCCCCTCAAGCCCGCCATGGTCGTCTACGTCCAGCCGGAGAACATCGACGAGCTCGCCATGAAGCTCGCCGATCTCGAAGGCATTCTCCTCGCTCGGACGGAACTCGATCAGGTCGAATTGATCTCGCGACTGGAGCGGATTGCATGAAGTCAGGCATCGTCAGCTATGGAGCTTACATCCCGCGATACCGGATCCGACCGAAGGACATCGGCGTCGTCTGGGGGGCCGATGGCGAGGCCATGGGCCGCGGGCTGAACATCCGCGCGAAGAGCGTCCCCGGCCCCGACGAGGACGTCATCACGATCTCGGTGGAGGCCGCGCGGGCTTGCATGGCCAAGGTGGACCTCGACCCCACGGAGATCGGGGCGATCTACGTCGGCTCGGAGTCGCATCCGTACGCGGTCAAACCGACCGCGACGATCGTCGCGGAGGCGATCAGTTCGGCGCCGGTCCTGACCGCCGCCGATTTCGAGTTCGCCTGCAAGGCCGGGACGGCGGCGATCCAGACGACGATGGGTCTCACCTTGTCCAAGATGATGAAATACGGCCTCGCGATCGGATCGGACACGAGCCAGGGTGCCCCCGGCGATGCGCTCGAGTACAGCGCATCGGCGGGCGGCGCGGCCTTCCTCATCGGCGTCGATCATGTCGCGGCGGAGATCGCCCACACCGTCTCGTTCACGACGGACACCCCGGACTTCTGGCGCCGCGAAGGCCAACGGTACCCGAGCCATGGAGGCCGATTCACCGGCGAGCCGGCGTACTTCAAACACGTCCTCAACTGCGCGCAGCTGCTCTTCAAGCGGGCGGGCACGACCGCGGAGGACTACGATCACGCGGTCTTCCATCAGCCGAACGGGAAGTTCCCCGTCCGGGCCGCGAAGCAGCTCGGTTTCAAGGAGGGTCAGATTGACACCGGGCTCTGCGTGCGCGAGATCGGGAACACGTACAGCGGGGCGATCATGGTCGGCCTCTGCGCGATCCTCGACGAGGCGGATCCCGGCGACCGGATCTTCGCGGTCGGTTATGGGAGCGGCGCCGGCTCCGACGGCTTCGACCTGACCGTCACCGAGGAGATCCGTAAGATCCGCCGCGACGCGACGCCGTCGATCAAGGAGATGATCGCCGATTCGGTCTTCCTCGACTACGCGACGTACGCGAAGTACCGCGGGAAGATCCTGATGCGGGAGGCCTGACCGTGCGGGACGTCGCGGTGATTGGCGTCGGCGAGACGGAGTTCGGCGAGCTCTGGGACCGATCGTTCCGGGACCTCGGGATCGAGGCCGGCCTGAAGGCGATCCAGGACGCGAAGCTCCGGTCCGAGGACATCGACGCCGTGTACATCGGCAACATGTCCGCGGGGAAGTTCATCGACCAGGAACATGTGTCCGCGCTCGTCGCTGACTACTCGGGCCTCGCGGACATGCACCTGCCGACGGTCCGCGTGGAAGGCGGCGGCGCGTGCGGCGCGATCGCCCTGCTGCAGGCCCGCCTCGCGATCGCCTCCGGCATGCACGACATCGTGGTCGTCGGCGGCGCGGAGAAGATGACGGACGTCGGGGAGGTGCAGGCGGCGGAGATCCTCTCCTCGACGGCGGACCAGGAGTGGGAGAGCGTCTTCGGCGCGACTTTCGCCGGCCTCTATGCGATGATGGCTCGACGTCATATGCACGAGTTCGGCACGACCCGGGAGCAGATGGCGGCCGTCGCGGTGAAGAACCACAAGAACGGCGCCCTGAACCCGGAGGCGCAGTTCCAGAAGGAGATCACGATCGACGCGGTCCTCCAGGCGCCCTGGGTCGCGGAGCCCCTGGGCCTGTTCGACTGCGCGCCGCTCTCGGACGGCGCGGCGGCGGTCGTCCTGTGCGAGGCGCAGCGGGCCCGGAAGTTCAGCGACACCCCGATCCGGATCGCCGGGTCCGGCCAGGCGAGCGACTTCCTCGCCCTCCATGACCGGCGCGATCTTACGACGCTCGACGCGACGGTGATCGCGGGGAAGCGCGCCTTCCACGAGGCCAAGATCATGCCCAAGGACATTCAAGTCGCGGAAGTCCATGACAATTTCACGATCTCCGAGATCCTCGCGATCGAGGACCTGCGGTTCATCGAAAAGGGCAAGGGCGGACCCGCGACCGCCGAGGGGCTCACCGCGCTGAACGGCAAGATCTCCGTGAACACCTCGGGCGGCCTGAAGGCCCGCGGCCAACCGGTCGGCGCGACCGGGGTCGCCCAGGCCGTCGAGATCGTCCGTCAGCTCCGAGGGGAGGCCGGCAAGAGGCAGGTCGTCGGGGCTCGCCATGGCCTCACGCACACCCTTGGCGGGACGGGGGCCACCGCGGTCGTCCATCTGTTCGAGCGAGGCGATTGAGCTTGGCCATCCCCCGCTTTTGGCGCGAGATCCAGAGTCGCTATAACCTGATCGGCACGAAATGTGGCAACTGCGGGAAGGTCGATTTCCCGCCGCGGGCCGTCTGTCCGGTCTGCGGCCGCAAGTCGATCGGCAAGATGCAGCGGTTCCAGCTGGGCGGGAAGGGGAGCGTGGTCACCTACACGGTCATCCACGATGCCCCCGCCCAGTTCGAGATGCAGAAGCCGTACGTGATGGCGATCATCGAGATGGACGAGGGCGTGCGGCTCACATCCCAGCTGATCGACGTCAAGCCGGAGGACGTCCGGATCGGGATGAAGGTGCAGGCCTCGTTCCGCAAGCTCGGCCAAGACGGGGACGCAGGCGTCATCCACTACGGATACAAGTTTCGACCCGCCGGCTAGGCGTTGGTCGATCTTTCCACTCGTCCATCCCTCGTCGATATTCTCATGATTGAGTCCGGTCCCAGCACCCGCCCTTTATCCCGCCACACACCATTCCCTATCGGGGGAGTGGAGGATTGACGAGGCGACTCCGGTCGCACCTTGATGGTTCGCACCCGGTGCCACCGGGACGGACAGCGGAACCTTTGACGACATGGAACCTGTCTCTGGCGCGCCTCCGGAAGATGTTCCATCGGTCGGGTCCTCCTGCACTGCTGATGCGCCAGCCGGTGGCCCCGTCGGTCGTGCTCGCGTGCGAGCAATGTGGCTTCGACTACACCGTGACCAAGATCGAACTGGCCGGTGGGAAAGAGGCCGCGATTTGGTCTTGCGAATGCGGCAGCCGATACATCCCTCCTGGCGGGGTCGAGCTGTCGCAGTACGTCCGTCCTTGAGGAGCCTGTCGGCCCAGGGACGTAACGTTCTCCTTCCGCAGCCTCACGGTCTCGAGGTCGGTGCTCGGGCCCCTGGGACCGCGGGCCTCCGCGCGCGGACCCAATAGAGCCCGACCGCGATGTAGATGACGAGGAGCGCGCCGAGTATTGCCGTCCAGATCGAGACGACGAGCGATCCGGAAAAGGCCCGCAAGGAGTAGCGCCACGTCAGGATGGCGAGGGAGACGAAGCCCAGCCCTGCGAGGACTCGCGCGAGGGCGCCGAACCGGTTGCGGTCGAGTACCCAACGCAATCCCGACGTGAGGAAGTTCGACAGGCCGAGGAGGGCGAAGAAAAGGAGGCCGCTCCGGACGATTCCATCCGGGGGCCGCACGAACAATCCGCCCGGCTGGATCAGGTCCCACCATGATCGGAAGTCGTTGAGCAAGTTCGTGTTCAGCGTGAAGACGACGCCAAGGATCAAGAGGAAAAACGCGACGCCGATCAGGGCGACGAAGTCTGGCCGGCGCTCCGGGAACGCGCGCGCCGCGGGTGGCATCGGCCTCAGGGCCGAAAAGGCAGAAGCGGCCGTCGGAGCCGGGGCGGCCGGCGTCGGTGCGGACGCATGGTCCGGCAGCAGGGATCCGCAGTATACGCAAAACGCGACCTCATCATCATTTTCTGTGCCGCACTTCGGACAGCGCACGATGTGCACCCCGGGGCCTCGCATGTCGGGTACAGGCCTTAGAACTTTTGGTGCTTCAGTCTTTTCCGTTGATTCTGGCATCGGTCCCGGGATTTCGCCCAAGATTTCTCCAAGTTCTTCGATGTCGAGTTGACCCTTCACCTCCCTGCCATCGAGGACCTGCAGGTTCCGCTCGAGCAATGCGAGTTCCCGAGGATCCAAGGTCTGCGGTCGGAACGCGATCAGGACGACGGCTTGGGTGCCCATTGCGAATTCGTTGAGATGCTCGACGAAGGCGAGGAGCGTCGGTTGGAACCCGTTGTGCAGGATCACGTACTCGAGGCCGTCGATCAGGACGAGGCCCGACGAACCATGCTCCTGGATGAACTGTTGGACCGCCCTCGCGACGGAAGCCATCGCGTTCGCGCTGAAATGGTCCTCGCCCGGGACCTCCGCGAGCCATCCGATCCGGACCTCCCCGAGCCCG
>VBLS01000013.1 GCA_005878635.1 Methanobacteriota archaeon
TCCGCTCCATCCAGTCGTCCCGGAGCTTTCGAATCATCAGTTTCCCCAGGGTGTAGTTGAGGTAACCGGGATCCCAGGTGCCGCGCTTCGCCTCTCGTTCCGCGGGCAGGCGATCCAGGTACGCATTCTCCATGAAAAACTTCGTCGCGTCCTCCCAGGACCAGCCGGCCGTGTGCATGCCGATGGACGAGAGATAGCGGCAATTGCGCAGCAGGGCGTCTT
>VBLS01000014.1 GCA_005878635.1 Methanobacteriota archaeon
GAGCCACGGCCCTAGCCGAAGGCCGCGACCGTGTGCACGTGGACCGGATGGGTGGCGATGTACCACCCGATCGGACGGTAGACGTAGTGTCCGTGCCAGACGTACCACGAGGTCGCGAGGGGAGAGACGGGCGGTGCCGTAGGCGGGACCCGTTGGACGGGGGGTGCGGCCGGCAGGTTCGCCGCGAGGTATCCGAGGCCCAGGGGCGCGACCCCGTAGCTCAGGATCAACGCGAGCTCCTCGATCTCCAACGTGAGGTCGTAGAAGCTGCTCCGGGTGACGACCGCGATGCAATCCCGGAACACATCGATCGCTTCGAGCGGCTCGAGAGGGTTCGCGGCGATCATCGCCGCGGGCGCGAACGGCGGGTCGAAGGTCCCCGCCAGGTGGGACATCGCGACGGAGAAGCGGTCCACCATGGTCTCGCGGGCCATCGGCCCCGCCGCGAGGAGGGATGCCGCGGCCTCGATGTGGATCCCATCCTTGTAGCCGCGGGCCGCCATCCCCGTGAGGGCGTCCTCGAATCGGGCGAGGGCCTCGGCCGGTTCGTAGGGAGACCGCGCGAGGGCCGAGGCCAGGAGAAAATTGAGGTTGGGCCTCCCGCGGTGGAGGTCATCGATCCGCTTGAGGGCCTCGGCCCATCCGCTCTGCGGGAGGTCCGCCAGGGAGGCCGCGGCGAGGATGCGGTCCTCCGGTTGGACGCCGTGGTATTCCAGCTCCACGCGCAGGCGCTCGAAGGCGTTGCGAACGTAGGCAGGATCCCACGGAAGGGACGCGAGGATCGCGGAACCGATCAGCCGGTCGACCTTGTTCAGGCTGCCCCAGTTCGTGTCGTGATGGAACATCTGGAAGGCCGAGACGAGCAGGGACGGATTGATCGCCCGCTTCGCGAGGATCATCGCCGCGAACCGGAAGTCCACGTTCGTGAAGGAGAGCTCGAGCGGGGTCTCCTCCGCGTCCCGCGTCTCCTCGTCCCAGAGGAGCCCACCCTGGATCGCGCTCGCCCGGCTCACGGTCCCGAAGAGCGCGGCCCGGTAGTCGTACATCTCCCGGAGGAAATCGGGAAACGTACGGCCTTCCAGCCTCCGCTGCCACGTGGTCAGGTCCCCGAGGACGTTCCGGCCCGCCAAGGTCGGGAGGAAGTATTCCTGCGTCGGGGCGTTCCACACGAGGGTCTCCAAGTTCGTCTTCTGGCGCGTGAGCTCCTCGAGCGAGGCAACCATCTGCTGGAGTTCCGGCGGCGCGACCGGACCTGGCGTCGCGAGGGCCACCCGCGACATCTCGCGGACGCGATTCCGGAGGGCCGCGAGTCCGGCGACGGAAGCGGTCCATCCATCCCGCGTGGAGGCATCGACCGAAACGAGGAATCCCTGGGACACAAGCTCCCCGCGTTCGGAAGGCTGGACCGAAGCCTCCTGGCGGTCCTGGATCATTTGGAGGATGGCCCGAGCCCGACCGGAATCCATCTAGGATCCGACCTCCGACGCGAGCTCGATGTCGACGCGACATGCTGCGGCGTCCACGGCGGGTTCAATGTGGAGGACGAGCCTGTTCCCGCTCGGCTCGATCGAAAGGAACGGATCTGCGATGCAGGCTCTCTGGAGGACCTCCAAGATCCAGCGCCGGCGGTCCGAGGGCCCGTGGAATCCCCTCCAGCGACGCTCGACCTCGACGGCGAGGGCCTCGAGCGCATAGGAGGCCTCGTACACGTGGCGATGGAATTGCCGCTCGATAGTCTCCTTCACCGCGGCCGGTTTCGCGGCAACGGCGTCTTCGATTCCCTCCAGGTCCGCGAAGTGCATCGTGCCGTCCGCGGCAACGACCGCGTCTTTGTCGAGCCAGACATCTTGGTAGTCGAGGCCTCGGTACATGCCCGATGCGTCGTCGTGACGCAGGGTGCGGGCGTACAAGGTGAGGGCCGCAAAGGAAGACCGTGCGAGGTTCGTGAGGAACCGTTCTGCGCCCTCGAAGGTCTCGAGGCCGAACAAGGTGAAGGCCCGCGAGGTGTCCACGCCGAAGGTCAAAGGGCTGTGGAAAAAGACGCGCACGTTCGAGGGCATGAGGCGGATCTCCTGCCAATACGCGCCCTCGTACCGTCGATACCAGAAAAACCGGGAGGCGATCCGAGCGTATTCGTCGGGCAAGCGGACCAAGGCGACGACCGGACAAACTTGGAAACCCGCGATCTGCGCCTGGTCGGCGCGCAGGCTCGCGAGGAGGCCAATCATCGCGTTGTCGGGGGCCTGGCCACCGTAAGGCGTATTCCCGAACCATCGCTCCCCGGTGATGAGGCCCGATCCCTCCTCGGTGGCCAGGGCCTCTGCGAGCCGGGCGTCACGGCAAATCGCCCGCGCCTTGACCGCGTTCAGCGGGACATTCTCGAACGCGTCCATGGCGGCCCCGCAACCCTTCACCGCGGTGATGTATTCCCGGTCCCCGATCACGAGCCGCCGATCGGGCAACAGGCAGGAGCGGTTGTCGTCGCGGACGCCTTCCATGGGCGTCCCATTCGGCCGGCCCGCGGCCTTCCACAGAAGGTCTGGCACGTAGCATCCCTCGGCCTCCCGCGACCAGAACGATTCGAAGCGCGGGTCTCCGACGACTTCGAGTTCTCCGCGGGTCCGGACCAGGGGCACCCGGTCGTTCGGGACCCAGACCGCCTCGCGGACCATCAGGTCTGCCTCTGGAGCGCCGTCGGGGCCGCTTCCGGTTTGCGCGAATAGTAAATCGTCTCCCCGATCGGCACGAACCCCGCGCGGGTCGCGATCCGAAGGGAGGCGACATTCTGCTTCGAGATCTCGACGATCACCCGTTCCACCCCCAGGGCCGCGAGGGTGGCGAGCCGAGCGTTCGTGAGCTCCGTTCCGAGGCCGCGCGCGCGTTCCGCCGCGAGGACGGTCAAGGTATGCAACCGGGCCACGGGCCCGACGACGGTCGCGAATCCGAAGCCGGCGACCGCCGGGCCGTGCATTGCGACGAAGCCTAGGTCGCCGCCGCGGAACGAGGACTCCACGAACTTCCGAGACCGGCCTCCATAGACTTGTCCGGCGATCGCGACCACGTCGCTCAAGTCGGCGGCGGTCATCGGACGGACGATCGTGGCGTCGTACGCGGGCGCCGTCGGATTCTGGAGCTGCAAGATCGTGAACCGATCGATCTCCTTCGCCCGAAAGATCCGGCCGGGGAGGTTGTCGTCGGCGAAGAAGTCCCGCATGCGCAAGCGTTTCGCGAGGACCCGTGCGACGACCTCCTCCGAGGCGAAGAGGCTCCCAATCATCGACTCCCGGTCGAACAGCGACATCCCGACGATCTTCCGATCGGCCAGGGCGAGGACGACGGGGTCGCCCTCCGCGATCGACCGTTCCGCGAAGACGGAAAGGAACGGGCCGAAGAACGGCGAGCCGTCGGGGACGAGGTTTGTGACGTCGGCGGGGCGCTTCGCCTTTCGAATCCGGACGTCCGTGGGAAAGTCCTTGGACCCGAGGCGCAGGCGGCTCGGCCCGCGGCGCACACGGACCCCGGTCACGATGCCAGCGACGGCGATCCCGGGGAGCCCGAGGTCCACGAGGGAGAAGGTCACGGTGTCGATCGGGACCGGGTAGCTGCTCGAGGTGACCCACACCTCGGCGTAGTAGTGGAAGCCCGCGACGAAGTTCGCATCGTGCTCGTCGAAGATCTCCGCGACGATGAACCCGGAGTCGCGGTCGAAGTAGTACCGGTCGTGATAGGTCGCATCGAACTGACCATACGCGTCGTTTCGCTTGTACTGACCGGACGCCTCGAGGAGGAGCGTCTTGTGGGGGACGACGCCGAGCCAGAGCGTCGCGTCGGTCGAGGTAACGGTGAAGATGTCATCGAGGACCGGGATCGTCTGTCCAGCGGTCGCGGGCGTCGGGACCCAGAACCAGACGGTCGTCGTGTTCGGATTCGACGTATTCACGTCGATCCCGGAGTAGTAGCGGCGGGTGGTCAGGGAGAAGATGGGCGTCACGTCGACGGTCCCGGACTGATGGGTCCCGTCGGACCCGTCGAAGGTCCAGCTGCCCAATCCCCGAACGGTCACCTGGTCCCCTTGGACGGACTGCACGGAATACGAGGAGTGGGAGCGCATGTGATCCGTGTACCCATAGTAGTCGCCGGTCCCTCCGTCCACGTTCGTGTTGTAGTCGTAGTCGAACCGATCGCCGACGCGCGGCGCGGCCGCAATCGCGGCGAGGCTCGCGAACGGAAGCAGCAGCGCGCCGATCGCGAGGAACACGCTCAACCTCGCGTGTGGCCCCCGAAACCCAAGGCCGCGCGACATCGGATCCCTCCGGGTCCTCCGAGGCACCGACACCGGCCGAACTCGGCTTAAAGGTCCCGCGGGAACGCCGGAGCCCGAAAGAGATAAGTGGCGCGCGAGATTCCAGAGGGTCGCATGGCGAAGATGCACCACTGCCCGAACGACGGGGCCCAGCCTTGTAATGCCGCGGGCAGCATCATCCATGTGTGCCCGCTTTGTTATGCCCGGTGGGACGAGGTCATCCCCGAAGACAAGCCGGCTCCCGCGCCAACTCCACCGGCCCCGAAGGCCGCCGCGACACCGACGGCCGCCCCCGCGTGACCATGTCCCCGCCGTCCTCGTCGGGGCCGTCGCGTCCGGAGGACGGAATCCACGAGACCCTCGCCGAGGTTCGCCGAGAAATCTCGTGCCGCGTCTGCCAGGGGGACATCAAGCGCTGCCGCCTCGCGATCTGTCCGTACCTCGACCGGGTCCGGTCCTGGTTCGTCGAACGCCGGGACTTGCGGACGACGAATCTCTTCGGGGCCTCGCCTCCGAGCGCCTTCGTCGGATCGTGGGGATATCCGAAGGTCTTGGTCGGCCCGCTGGTGCCTCCCGTCCGCGACGAGGACACCTCGATCCTGGACGCCTCCGAGTCCTGGCTGGACTACGATCTCGCGGAGATCCTGCGGTTCCGCCTCTCCCTCGTACGAGGGAAGGCCCCGCGGCGGGTCGCGGAGGCCCGCGTCCCCGATTCGATCTTGGCGACGGTCCAGGAGGGCGCGATGGCCTCGAAGCCGATCGACACGGAGATCTGGTTCACGAAGAGGCCGTCCCTCCAAAGTCCCTTCTCCGCCCGCGCGCCCCCGAGCGGACCCAGCGCGGACATCGCGAAGGTCGACCTGGCCTCGAATCCGTCCGTGCCCCGTCGGGTCGACGACCTCGTCGCCGACACGGACCTCCGGGCCGGCGAGGCCGTGACGGACCTGTACGACCATGGGATCACGCAGAGCCAGATCACGCGGATCTTCTCCGTCGGCCTCCTCGGGACCAAGGATCGCCGCCGCCTCGTCCCGACGGAATGGTCGATCACCGCGGTCGACGACATCCTGGCGAAGGGGCTCATCGACGAGGTCCGAGGGAATCCGTGGACCTCCGAGTTCGAGGTCACGGGGGCCAGCGGCCTCGCGAACAACGTCGTGGTCCTCCTGTTCCCCGGGGCCTTCATGTTCGAGGGGCTCGAGGCCTGGAATCTCGAGGCGAGTCCGACCCCCGCCCACGACCACGAGTTCGCGGGAGGCCGGACGGCGTATCCGGACCAGATCGCCGGCGCCTACCATGCGACCCGCCTCCCGGTCCTCGAGCATCTCGCGGGACGGAGGCGCCAGGCCGGCGCGATCGTCTTCATGGAAGTCTACGAGGACTGGGTGCCGCTCGGCGTGTGGCGATATCGGGAACTCGCCCGGGCCGCCCTCGCGAAGAAGCCCTCTCGATTCGCAGACCTCGACGGGGCCGAGGCCGAACTGCGCCATCGCCTTCGACTGCCGCTGGAAAACTGGTGGCGGGCGAGCGTCCTGCGGGGATACCTCCGAGGCCAACGGAGGATCACGTCGTATGCGTGACCGCCCGCCGCGGCTCGTCGGTTTCATACCTCTAAGTAGAGGTACGTTGGCCCGGCGCAAGACGACGCGGCCATGGCAAGTTTCTTCCGGCCCGGTCCCGTCCCGAGGCCGTGGAGTCCTCCGAAAAACGGCTCGTCGAGATGAAGGCTCGGTACGAGGACCTCGGAAAGGCCCGAGCCCTCCTGGCCGGCGCGGAACACGTTGCCACGGTCAAGCAAGTCGACAGCTACTTCGCCCTCGGAGAGCGGCGCCTGAAACTCCGCTCCGTCGGCGGCTCGAGCGAGGGACAACTCATTTACTACGAGCGGCCGGACGTCGGCGGGGTCAAAGAGAGCCGCGTCCTCCTCGTCGCGGTCCCGGACGCGAAGGCGGTCCTGGAGATCCTCGGCCAGGTGTTGCCGGTGAAGGCGGAGGTCCGAAAGACCCGCGAGATCTATCGCTTCCAGGGCGTCCAGGTCCACTTGGACACCGTGAAGGGTCTCGGCAAGTTCCTGGAATTCGAGAAGGTCCTCGCGGACGAGTCGGAGCGGGACGAGGGGCGCAAGCACCTCGAGGCCTTGCAACGGTACTTCCAGATCCCCGACGAGGACCTCATGGCCTCGTCGTACAGCGATTTCCTCGAGTCCGAATGAGAATCACTCGATCTCGAACGCACGGACTTTGTCGTTCTGCCGGAGGCCTTCGACGAGTCCATCGACTTCGCGCGGTTTCAGGCGCACCTGGGCGGTCACGCTGACCAGATGGGACTCCTTGTCGATCCGGACCCGCTCGAATTCCGTGTGACCCGGCGGCAGGAGCCGGTTGAGGTCTTCCGCGGTGATCGGATTCGCAATCGTCATGTGCACGACCTTCGCGTGGG
>VBLS01000015.1 GCA_005878635.1 Methanobacteriota archaeon
ACCCGATCCCTGTGATGACGCCGCCGAGCAGCGGGAGCGGGTTCGAGTCTTCGATGTCCATCGCGAGGAGTGTGAGGGCACACGCGCCGGTCGACACGAAGATGAAGGTCCCGAAGCCGACGGGCTTTCGGCGGAGCTGCCGCTCCAGGCCGATGCCGAAGGCGAGGAAGAAGACGATCAACAGGCGGAGGACGGCGACGCTCGGATCGATCAACGTAGGCCCATCCCGTTCCCGGTCGGTCGTCCCGACGGGACGGCCTCAATGGGGGACGCAGCTATTTCTCCACTTTGTCAACTGGCCTCCCGGTTCGGATGGAATGAGACAGACGGAGGATCACCGAATCGATCGCGGCAACCCGACGCTCGCGGTCGACGCCGCTTGTGTCAACAGTTCTCGAATCGAGTCTA
>VBLS01000114.1 GCA_005878635.1 Methanobacteriota archaeon
GAAGGAAGATGCAAAGGCATATGCTCGGGCGAGGAATCTCGTGTTCCTGGAAGGCCAGGACATCGTCCGAGCGTGGCGTTTGTGGTCCGTGTAATGGCGACGGGGGTCTTCGATCTCCTCCATCCCGGTCACCTCTATTTCCTCCGCGAGGCGAAGAAGCTCGGGGACGAGCTGTGGGTCGTGGTCGCCCGGGACACGACCGCCCGCCGGTTCAAACACGAACCGATTATGCCCGAGGCGGCCCGCGTCCAGATGGTCGAGGGCCTCAAACCGGTGGACCGTGCGCTCCTCGGGCACGAGGGGGACATCTACGCGATCCTCGACGAGATCCGTCCGGACGTCATCGCGATCGGCTTCGATCAGATCCACGATGAGGATCGGATCCGCGCGGAGTGCGCCCGCCGTGGCCTCGCGACCAAGGTCGTCCGCCTGCCGAAATTCGAGGGGGACCTCGACGGGACCCGGAAGATCGTGCGGAAGGTAGCGGAATGGCTCGCGCTCCAAGAACGGCTCGCGGAGGTCGAAGGCTCCAAGGCCGGTCCGCCGGCCGAGGTCGCCGCTCCGCGACGCCGAAGAGGAAAGGCCTGAAGCGCATCGGGATCGTCGACACGTCCTTCGCCCGGTTCGACATGGCCTCCGCCGCCATCGATGAACTCCGCAAGCAAGGGGGCGGGTTCGTCATCGATCGCTACACGGTGCCCGGGATCAAGGACCTCGCGGCGGGCGCGCGGATCCTCTTCGACCGCGGCTCGGACCTGGTCCTGGCGCTCGGCATGGTCGGTCGCCAACCGGTCGACAAGGATTGCGCCCTCGCGGCGGACTTCGGTCTCCAATCCGTCCAGGCCGAACTCGGCAAGCACATCCTCGGCGTCATGGTCCACGAAGAGGAGACGTCGACCGAGGCCGAGCTGGCGGCGCTCTTCGACCGCCGCACGCGGGAGCATGCGGTGAACGCCTACGATCTGCTGTTCCGACCCGAAGCGATTCGAGCCCGCGCGGGGACGGGCCAGAGGGAAGGCTACGCGGATGCCGGGCCGATCAAGGTGGCCCGATGAACCTCGCGATCGTCGCGGCGGAATTCAATCCCGAGGTCACGGATCGGATGGTCGAAAAGGCGGTCGCGCGGGCGAAAGAGCGAGGCGTCCGCGTGGCGTCCCTCGTCCGCGTCCCCGGGACGTTCGAAATCCCGCTGACGATCCAGCGGCTCCTCGAGCGCTCCGACGTCGACGCGGCGGTGGCCATCGGGGCGGTGATCAAAGGCGAGACGTTGCACGACGAGGCGCTCATGGCCGCCGTGCCGAAGGCCCTGCTCGACATCGGACTCCGGTCGGGCAAGCCCGTCGGCCTCGGCATCACCGGCCCAGGGATGACGGACGAGCAAGCCCTCGCCCGCGTGGATAAGGGCGCCGAAGCCGTCGATGTCGCACTGGCGATGCACGAGATCCTGCGGAAGCTATGACACGGCTTCCCTGAGATTCACGGCGGAAAGGTTTAATCCCGAGACGCTTCCATCCGGGCGAACTCCGAGGGGCCCTGGCATGGTGGATGCGGCTGCGCTCGAATCGATCCTCAAGGAGATCGAGCACAACGAGGGGGTCCACGAGGCGATGCTCGTATCGCTCGCGGGCACCTATCTCGCGGGCAGTGTCCCGAGGGGCGTCCACGTGGACACCTTCGGATCGATGTTCGCGGTCCTCGTCGGTTCCGCGGAGACCGTGACCGCGGAGACGAGGGACGTCTTGGACAGCGTGATCATCCGCTCCAAGACGAGCCTGTACCTCATCGTCCACGGGGGCCGCAAGGCGCTGCTCGTCCTGCGGATCCCGCCGACGTCGGACCCGCAGAAGATCAAGTTCGCCGTCGAGAAGTACGTCCCGCGGATCGAGGAACATCTGTAAGCTAGATCCTCCGCATCCCGCGGAGGAGCCATTCTCCGACGGCTTTCGACACATATCGGACCGTGGCGTCGGCGCCGCGGTCCGTCCCCTGTGCCCGGGTTTTGCCGGCGCCGATCCACTGGACCACGTCGTCTGGGCGAAGCCGGCCGGCCTCCAGGACCGTCACGGCCCTCCCGGCTTCATCGAGAAAATGGCTGTCGCTTCCGCCGGTCTGTCCGACCGACCGCTCCGCGGCGCGGGCGCGTGCCCGCTCATTGCCGCGGCGGAGCGTCCTCGCGTTGCAGGTCTCGTAGGCGGAGAAGCGCGCTTCCAACAAGGCGGGCTCGCCGAGCCCGGACCAGAAGCGGTACGGATGCGCCGCGACGGCGACCCCTCCCAGCGCGGTGATTCGTTCGACCGTTTCCCGCACGGAAAGGTCCCGGAGGATGGGTTCCCTCACGCCGTACGCGATCACGTGTCCCGACCGCGTGGAGATCTCGATGCCCGGGATGACAATCAGATCTCCCGCGGCGGCCTCCGCCTCCCGGATTCCCGCGACCGAATTGTGGTCCGTGATCGCGATCCCGTCGAGGCCCACTTGGCGCGCGCGGGCGACGAGGTCCGCGGGCGACACGCGGGAGTCGGGCGAATGCCGGGTATGGTTGTGGAGGTCCAGGCGCATGAAGGAGGGCGCAGAACGGGGCGGCTCGCTTAAAGACTTGGGACGGGATTCCACGGGAGCGCTTATCGGCGGGAAATTCCTTGTTGGAATCGTGACCGTCGAGGTCCGGATGGGCATCCTGCGGGACCGACTCTATGTCGATCGGCACGAATGCGAGATCCTTCGCGGTCGCCACGGTTGGCGCCACGTCGTTGATCCGAATGGGCGGGGCGGCCGGGTTCGGTACGACAGCTGGCGCGATCGGATTGACATCGAATCCCCCGACGGGTCTCTCCAGATTCGATTTCGACTGCGCCACACGACGTTCAGCTGGCGAGGGCGTACCTACTCGGTCACGTCGACGGGATGGAGCCGCGTGACCGTCACGGACGAGCAGCGCCGAACGGTCGTCGAGGCTCGCCTCACGTGGAGCGGGATCCGGCTCGAGTCCCTCGACCCTGAGTTCCGCCCGATCGAAAGGGAGCTCGCCCTCGGTCTGGCCCAGCGATCCCTCGCATGGGCGATGGCGATCGCGCCGGTCGGTTGAGTTGCTAGTGGACCCATGTCCCCTCCTTCAGCCCCTTGTCGACGCGCACGGGCTTCCCGTCGACGGAGAGGGTGACTTGGACTTCTCCTCCGAGCCCCCGGAAGACGACGGTCCCCTCCGGGCCCACCTGAAACTTGTACTTCTGAAAATCGGAGAAGGGCAAGGTCGAGGCGCCCTTCGCGCCGAAGATCTGCGAGCCGAGGGGGACGTCCTCGGGAGGGATCAGGAGGCCCACGGTGGCTTCGTCCTCTCCCGCGAGGAGCATGCCGCGGCTCTCGATGCCGCGGAGGTTCGCGGGCTCGAGATTCGCCAGGACGACGACCTTCCTCCCGCGGAGCCCCTCGATCGGGTAATCCTTCCGGATCCCCGCGACGACTTGCCGTCGTTCGTCCCCTAGGTCAATCTGCAAGACGTACAACTTGTCCGCATTGGGGTGCTCCTTCACATCGACGATGCGAGCGATGCGCACGTCGAATCGCGCGGTCGGATCCTCGGAGGTCTCACGCAGGTCGATCTTGGCGAAGAGGGGTTTGCCGACTCGCAGCTTCTGACCGGCGGGGAGATCGTCGAGGGCCTCGTCCCAGCGTTCCCCGTGGACGTCGGAATCGTATCCCAAGGCGTGCCACAGGCGGGACGAGCTCCGAGGCAGGAACGGGGCCATGATGATCGCGAGGGCGCGGCTCACGCGGAGCGCGACATGGATCGCCGTGGCACAGGCCGCGCGGTCCGACTTCAACAGGTTCCAGGGAGCCTTCTGGTCAACGTACTGGTTGCCGAGCCGGGCCAACTGGATCGCCTCCTTCATCGCGTCCTTGATGTGGACGTACTCGAGGTTCTGGGCCACCTTCCCGGCCTGCTGCTCGATCGCGCGGACCATCGCCTTGTCGGTCGCGTCGAGGAACGTGGCCGGCGGGACCTCGTGTCCGAAGTTCTTGTCCGCGAAGGTGAGGGCCCGGTGGACGAAGTTCCCGTAGATCGCGAGGAGTTCGTTGTTGTTCCTCCGTTCGAAGTCAGCCCATTCGAAGTCGGTATCCTTCGTCTCGGGCATCGTGGCGATCCCGTAGTACCGGATCTGGTCCGGGTCGAAGCGTTCGAGCAGCTCAGGGAGCCAGATGCCGCTGCCTCGGCCCGTGCTCATCCGCTCTCCCGAGAAATTCAGGTATTGCGTCGCGGCTACGTCGTAGGGGAGTGCGAGTTTCTCGTCGTACCCCATCAGGATGGCGGGCCAGAACAGGGTGTGGAACACGATGTTGTCTTTCCCGACGAAATAGAGGTGACGAGCCTTCGGGTCGTACCAGAAATCCTTCCATCCATCGGATCGGCCGCTGCGTCGATACCATTCCTTCGTCGCGGTCAGATATCCCATGACGGCCTCGAACCAGACGTAGATCCGTTTCGTCTCGTATCCGGGGACCGGGACTTCGATGCCCCACTCCAGATCCCGCGTAATGGGGCGGTCCTTGAGACCTTCGTCGAGCCAGCTCTTGGCGAAGGTCAGGACGGGGAGCCTCCAGAATTCTTTGTCGTCGAAGATCCACTGCTTGAGGCGGGCTTCGAGGGCGCTGAACCGGAAGAAGAAGTGGGACGTCTCGCGCTTCTCCGGGGCGGTGCCGTGGATTCGGCATCGCGGTCCGATCAGATCGAACGGATCCCACAAGTGGCCGCAGTTGTCGCACTGGTCTCCGCGGGCATTCTCGAATCCGCAGTTCGGACATTTGCCCTCCACGTACCGATCCGGCAGGAAATGGTTGCCCGCGCGGCAGAACGGGGAGATCATCGTCCGTTCGTAGACCTGCCCCTTTTTCTTGAGGGCCAAGAAGATTTCCTGCACCCACTCCTTGTGGTGCGGGTCCGCCGTGTTCCAATACAGGTCGTACCGGACGCCGAGCTGTTCGATGTTCTTCGCATGGAGCGCGTGATAGCGCTCGGCGATGACGCTCGGGGACACCCCTTCCTCGTCGGCGCGGACCATCGTCGGCGTCCCGTGCATGTCGCTCCCGCCGACCATCAGGACCTCGTCACCCTTCATACGGTGGTACCGCGCGATGACGTCGGCCGGGATGAACGTGGAGACGGCGTGGCCAAGGTGCCTAGGCCCCGACGCATACGGCCATGCGACGCACACGAGGATTTTCATTTCGTCCGTCCAAGATGGGAGGTTCTCTTAAAGCATTCGCGATGGCGGCCCTCACTCCGTCGATGACGGCGGACTCGGTCTTGATTATCATATCCTGCCAGTTCGGACCAAGAGCTATTGGTCGAAAAGCGCGATGCGTTGCTGCTCTATGGATAACGGTTCGATGATCCTGCAGCGGAAACCGTCCGGCGCCCGGCGGTCCGAGCGCGACTTGGCCCGCACGATGCGATCGGCAGGTTCGCTCCCGCAGATCTTGTGTTGGAATTGTCGGCGACTCACGTCGTTCGAACTGGATCATTGTCAGCATTGCGACTCCGCGTTTGCCGGGAGCACCGGAGGAGCCTACGGGTCCGGACGGGCCCCCGCGTCGAAGCCTTTGGTCCGATCGCGGGCCGAGAACGGATCGTCGTTAGGTCGGCGATCCCTCCGCGAGATCGTCGAAGACCTGCAGCGCGTTCGCGATCTAGCCGATTCCCCCAGGGAGCCTCCCCGAGATGAGGAGGTCTCCCTCCTCTTGTACCAGTGTCCGAGCTGCGGACGGTTCGTCTCGCGGGCGGCCCAGGCGTGCGCGTGCGGAGTGCGATTCGCGCCGCCGTCGGAGATGACGTTCCAGTGCCCGGAGTGCGCCTCGCGCGTCTCCCCCGGCGACGAGTGCCCGGTGTGCGGCGTCGAATTCCGCGCGGCGACCTTCCGGAACGATCCGGTGTACGCGTGTCCCCGCTGCGGGACGCACGTCGAATCCGATGCGATCCGCTGCTCCTGCGGCGCCTGGTTCGAAGACTGATGCCTTCCAAGTATCAGGGCTGAGAACCGTTGGAGAACTTCCTTATCGTCCCACCTCGTCGTTCCTCCGTCGACAGACCACCCCCGTCGAAAGGAACCCTAACCCAAGATGAAACCGAAACGCCCCCGCATCTCTCGCCGGAAGACGTACTATCTCGTCCTCTGGTGGATGTCCCAGACGCCGTACGCGGCGATCTTCGAGAACGAGGTGGCGGCGGAGGCGGCGGCGAACGTCCGCAACGCTCTCCTGGTGACGATCTCCGGCCGCGACGCGAAGGTGGACCAGATTTTGGATTGGTACCGCCGGGACGAGTCCGGTCGGCCGATGCCCGCGGAGTGGCGCGACCTGGTCGGCCAGATTCACGTCCCGTGGCTCGCGAAGCCCAAAGCGGCCGTCTGATCGCGACGTCCTCGAGGCGACACCCACCGAGGTCGGCGTGGACCAGCCTCGGACCAGCCTGACTGCAGGGTCCTATCAAATCGGATAGGGGGGAAGAAACGACTATACCTTCGGACTGCAGGAGCGGGTTGCCCTCTATGGTCCAATCCCAGGACATCGTCGCGGAATGTCCGACGTGCAAGGCGATTGTCCCCCTCGACGCGACGGAGTGCCCGCAATGCGGGGAGCTGTTCGACGATGACGGGACGGGGGAAACCCCGGTCGCGATCGACCGCCAGGAATCAAGTCGTCCGGCGGCCGAGGGTTCAACCGACGAGCGGAAGACCGGCTTCCGCGAGAAGTTCCTCTTCTACACGGGAATCTTCCTGATCCTGCTCGGCGGTCCGGGGATCGCGCTCGGCTCCTGGTTGCACGACGAGCTGCAAATCGGCGTGGGCGAGTTTCGGGCCTTCGACGTGTTCGGACCTTGGAATCGCCTCGTCACTGCGATCGGGCTGATCGTCCTGATCGTCGGGATCGTGTTCCTGATCCTGAGCCTCCGTTTCTCCCGACCTTCCGACGTCGAGAAAGACCTGGAAGCGCTCCGCGAATCGTAGCCGGGCGAAGCCTCCTCTCCTCTCGCCGACTATATCGTTATATACCGCGCAACGCGATGCGAAAGGAGGCGACGACCGCGTCGCCGTATGGAGTGGGGAATGGCGTATTCGGGAGCTGCTTTCCGACCTTCTAACGTGCCGGTCGAGGAAGGCAAGGTCTACGAGGCCAAGATCGAGGACATCGGACGCGAGGGCGACGGACTCGCGCGCATCCAGAACTTCGTCGTGTTCGTCCCCGGGACGAAGGTCGGGGACGAGGTGAAGATCCGGATCACGAAGGTCCACCGCCGCATGGCTTTCGGTGAAGTCCTCAAGGAATAGCGTCGCGGACGGGGAGGGACGCGATGGAGTCAGCGGTAGCCGCGCCGCAGGCGCGCTCGATTCGGTCCGTCCCTAACGAATTCCACGGTGTGATGACGCCGCGACACCTTCCGGGCGCCGGAGGGCGACGTTCGTGCGCATCCTGGAACGAATTCGGGCGGGCAGCGGCCTGGAAAGGGAGGCATCGTACGGCCTTCAAGCGGGACTCCTCGCCATCGCCTTGATTGGGATCACCCTTGCGACCTTCGGGCCGTTCTTCTTCCTCTCCCTGGCTTACGTCCTGATGTCCGCGGCGGGCGCATTCGCCCTCCTGGGCTGGCGATGGGCCGACCGTGTCCTCCATCTGGCAAAGACCCAGAGCCGCGTCCGGACGGACGCGCAGATCGGGCGAATCCTGTCGATTGTGTCCCTTCTGTTCGTCCTGTACTACTCCGGCCTTTGGATTCTCCTGGCCGTGACCTGGCCGATCGTCCTCTTCTTCGGGCTGCTCGCCTGGTCGGCGCATCGGGCTCGCGTCAACGCGCGGGATCCCTCGACGGAGGCGGGCGCATGAGGATTGCGCGCAGCGCCCTGGTCATTTCTCTCGTGCTTCCCGCGCTCCTCTTGATCCCCAATCACGTCGTCGCCTTCTGCGAGATCCTCGAGCCGCCCTCGTCGTTCCCAACCCAGGTGAACGGCACGCAGGTGGAGATCCGGTTGACGGAAGGCTTCGCCCGCGTCGTCATCATCAAGGAGTTCTACAACCCGAGCAACGAGCCCAAGCAGGGTCAGATCTTCTTCCCCCTCGAAAAGGGCCACGAGCTCATCACGGACCTTCGGCTCAAGATCGGGAACGTCGTGTACAATTCCTCCGCGGGAGACCGCGGGGGTGCTTTGGATGACTTCCTCACGGCGATCGCCCAAGGCCAAGATGCGGCCCTGGTCCAATACGATCCGCCGCGGGACGTTTACTGGATTGCGGTCACGATCCCTCCGAAGGAGACTCGGACGACGATCACAACGTTGGAGATGCCCCTCGCGAAGCGGGACGGCTCCTACGACTACCACTACCGGCTCTCCGTCGACGCCCGGGACAGCGTGGCCTATCTGCGCGTCCATCTCCGAGTCGAGACCGCGACGCCCCTGGTCCATGTGCACCTCCTCAGCCACCCGGACGTCCCCGTCCTGCGAATCGGAGACCGTGCGGCAGAGGCCTACATCAACGACACCGGGACCGTCCAGGGGCGCGACCTCGACGTCCACTTCGGTGCCGCCAGCTCGGCCCTCGCGCAGTGGGTCGACCCGCAGGGCGAACGATACGTTCGATATTCCATCGACGCGTGGGACCCTGCCTGGCGGAATTTCATGGCCCCCATGCCTCGGTCGCTCCTGGTCGCCGTCGACGCCTCCGGGAGCATGGGCCTCGACGATCGATGGTCCGCCGCGGAGGAATCCGTGTCGCGGCTCGCGGCCGACCTGCATCCCGGCGAAACCTTCAACGTCGTCGCGTTCGGCGGGCCATCGGTCCGCACCCTCGATTCGGTTCCTCGGGAGTGGACGCCCGGACGCAGCGCGGACCTCGATCGGTTCCTCGCCTCCCTCACGCCCCATGGGAGTACGAGCTTCGCGGATCCCCTCGCCGTGATCGACGGCTGGGCGCGGATGGCGACGGCGCTCCACCAGCAGCCGATCTTCGTCCTGATCTCCGACGGCCGGCCTTCCCGCGGTCTCGAGGGCCTCGAGTTGGAGAGGGCCTTCTCGGAGGTCGCGTACGACCGGACGATGCCGATCTTCGCGCTGGCGACGAAGCCCGCGACGCATGCGGACGAGTCGCTCCTCCGCAACCTGTCGCACTTCCAAGGCGGAGACCTGTTCACCCTCCACGGCGACGACACTGCGGCCCAGGTCGGTTCGCTGCTCGGCTCGATCCGGGTCCCGATGCTCGTGGGCGTCCGGTCCGACCTCCCGAGGGCCTCCGACGCGGTGTTCGCGAACGCGAACCCGCAGACCGTCGTCCAGGGAGGCGAGGCGATCGTGCTCGCGAAGCTCTCCGGCGGATCGGCCGATCCGATCGACGTGCGGCTGTCATGGACCGGTGCCGGTGCCGCGCAGGCCCTCGAACGGACCGCCTCGGGGACCGGCGTCCCCCTCCAATCGCTCCTCGGACGGCAATGGGTCCTCCTGAAGATTCACGGGATGCTCGCGGCCTTGCGGGCCCATGAGGACCCCGCGACCCTGGATGCGCTGAAAGCCCTGGCGACCGGGAACCGCGTGGTCACGCCGTACACGTCGCTCCTCGTGGTAATCCCGCGGACGGATCCGGGATCGACCGAGGCGTCCCCGGCGGCCGACAGGGCCTTTGCCGGCATCGGGGGAGGCCTGTTTGCCGCTCCCGCGTCCTCGGGCCGTGGGGGGCCGATCGGCGTCTCCTCGCCGCTCGAAATCGAGGGCAGGAAGGCGGAGGCCCTTCGGCAGGACCTGGCGAACCCCCTCGTCGCGGAGAACGAACTCGACCGCCGGATCTTCGCGGGCTCTCCGGAAGACCAACGGATCGATCCGACGACCGCCGTCATCCGATTCCAGGGGACGTACGTCCGCGTCCTGGAGGTCGGGAACGAGCTCGTCGGGGTCTTCCCGGACGACTTCCGGGGCCTGTCGCTCTATCCCACGACCTTCGGGATGGCGCTGAGCGCGCTCTCCCTCGCGGCCCTGTTCGTGGTCCGACGGCGGCGTCCATCGGCGTCGACCGCGGGCTAGGTCCCATCCGGGGGCTTTCGAGAACCGTCGAATAATGTCCATATATGCCCCCCGCCCCATTCGACTCGCGAGGCCTACAGCCATGGTTCTCACCCGCGCCGCCGCGATAGCGTTCGCCTCCTCCGCCGCCCTTGCGGTCGTCCTCGCTTCGTCCGTGGCCGTGGCGGACGGGAGCGACTCGGACGGAGACGGCGTCCCCGACCAGCTTGAAGATGCGACGCAACGGACCGTTGCGGCGAGCGTCGCGGGCGATCAGTTCAGCGTGTCGAGCCACCTTGGCAGCGGCGCGGTCGAGGACGAGTTCGACTTGTCCTACCACGCCGGGACCTTCTCCCTCTGGTACACCCAAAGCAGCGGGGTCGACAGCTCGTACGAACTCCAAGTGGCGAACCTGCAGGCGTGGCAGGACCGGAACGGGAACGGTCGGATGGACCCGGGAGAGATCTCTCGGACGACCTCGCTCGGTTCCACCGCGTTCGCGAACGCCCAAGTGGCCACCTCGAATCGCACCGACGCGGACGGCGGCGTCGTGTATTCCTTCGTCGTCCGGAGCAACGACGGAAATGTCTCGTTGAACGTGACCTTGGCCCAACGATTCGAGCGCATCGACGATGCGATCCTCAGCCCGATGGAGGCACGGTTGGACCTCTCCATGAGGCAAGGGTTGGCGACCTCCGGGGAAAACCTCGCCTTGGGTTTCCGGATGGGCACCCATGAGACGCCTCGTCTCGAGGATCACAGCTGGCACGAGGCCTGTTCCTGCTTCGCCGCGGACGAACACGAGATCAACGTCACCGCGAGCGGTGAAGGGAGCCCCTCGACCGTCTTCTTCTCCTGGTCCGACCGCGCCGCCGCGGGCGGGACCTCGATTCCGGTGGCGTTCACCGGTCCCTCGGCCTCGAACCCGTACGGGCTGACGCTCTCCTACGCCCTGGAGACTTCGGCGCCGTCCTCGACGGTCGTCCAGCGCACGACGCTGGGAGTCCGCAGCGCGGTTTACGAGATCCGCCGAACCACCACTCCGGAGGTCCGAGGCGATCTTCCGTTGTTCGCCGGGACGTTCGCGGCGGTGGCGACCCTCGTCGGGGTCACGATCGTCCTCGCGAGCCGCCGCGCGAAACACCGGGAGGAAACGGGCCGGAAACCTTAACGCCGCGCCCCTTTACAGGGCGCGGTGGTTGGCTTGGCGGCCCTCGATACCGTCCTCCTCGCGAACGTCCTGCTCGCCGCGGTCTCCGTTTTCGCCCTCGCCCTGACCGTCATCGCGGTCCTCGCCTACCGGCGGGCGCGGGACTCGCACCTCGTGTTCCTAGCCTCCGCGTTCGGCGCGTTCTTCGTGAAGGGCCTGCTCCTGACGATCTTCCTGTTCGCGGGGAATCTAGGGCTGGGCCAGTTCTTCGTCCTGTCCGGCTCCCTCGATCTCGCGATCCTCGCCCTGTTCTACGGGTTCACGCTCCGGCGTTGAGCACTGCATGGCCAAGGACGAGGACATCCTGGCGGTGGCGACCCGCAAGAACCTCTACGATTTCGTCCGGCGGAATCCGGGATTCCATCTGCGGGAAGTGTCGCGGGCCTTGAATCTCTCGATCACGCTGGCGGACTACCACCTTCGCTTCCTCGAGAGGCACGAGCTGGTCACGTCGTCGATGGATGGAGAGTACAAGCGTTTCTATCCGAGGTCCACCCCCGGCCTCGCGGACGTCCCCGCGGCGCTATCGGAGGCGGACCGCCAGATCCTCGCGTACCTGCGGCAACCCGTCCCGCTCCGCGTGATTGCGTTCCTCATGGAGCACGAGGAGGCGACGCACAAGCAAATCCTCGAGCAGGTGCCGGTCTCGCCTTCGACCCTGTCCCATCACCTGAAGAAGATGCAGGCCGGGGGCGTGATCGACCGGGCCGAGGGGAAGGAGCGAGGCTACCGGATCCTGCAGCCGAAGACGGTCGCTCGCCTCATGGCGACCTACGAACTCGCGACGGCCGACCAGATTGACACGTTCCTCCGCGTGTGGGGCGAATTCCGCGTCTGATTCGGAGCGTGGGACGTGGGGACCGAACCTACAAGATGGTGGCGAGATCCGAGGCGACCCATTCGAGGAATTCTCGGTCCGTCGGCCCGAACGCATTCACCTGATCGGAGTCGATGTCAATTTCCACGATCGGGGCACCGTCGCGGAGGATCGGCACGACGATCTCGGCCCGCGTGTTGATGAAACATTGGAGGTACCGCGGATCGTCGTTCACATCTTGGACGACGACCGTCGCTTTCTCGGCAACCGCGGCGCCGCAGATGCCCTGCCCAATCGGAATCCGCGTGTGTTGCGTCGCGCTCGGCCCGGACCAAGAAGCGAGGACGAGTTCGGGCCCCTCGACCGAATAGATGCCGACCCAGGTATAGTGAGGGATCTTTCGCAATTCGCGGCAGACGAAATCCGTGATCGCCTTCCGCTGACTCCCGGAATGGATGATCTTCTGCAGGCGCGCGGCGACGTCGTCGTAACTCACCTTCCCCTTCTCGCCGGCCATGACCTCCCCGAACTTCCCCACGCCTTTCATGGCGACCGCCGACGCGTCGAAGGGTCGGGATTGCCATAAGCCTTGCGGCATGGCCCGCAACGAGGGACACCAGCCGACATCTCGAAACATCCAGCGGAGGGTTTGAGTGCCCCGGCGGACGGGTCTGAACAAATTCTGTAGAAGGTTGATATACCTCGAATCGGTAGAAACGATCACAAGCATCCCTCCAACAACGAGGCCGTTCCCCGGTTTTCCTCTGGGCGAACGGCCCACCTTTTTTGAGCTCGCGCGAAATCGGCTTTCGATTTCGAAAAGCGGGTCGATTGATTGAGCGGGATTCGAAAAACGTTTTATAGATTCGAGATTATTGTGGGACCGCTTAGACAAGCATCCCTCCACAACGAGGCCGTTCAGGATTCCTGGACGGCCCTTTATTTTGGTTTGTCCACGCATTGGCCTAGGCCATCGGAGGGAGCGAAATCCCGCGGGCGTCGATCCTCACGCGGCGGCCCACCACCTTGAGGCGTCCTTCCGCGAACAGGCGGACCGCGAGGGGAAGGAAGATGTGTTCCTGTTCTAGGATCCGCGCGGCGAGCGTTTCCTCCGTGTCTTCGTCCCAAACCGGCACGGCCTTCTGCAGGATGATCGGCCCTCCATCGACCGAGGCGTCGATGAAGTGGATCGTGCATCCGGTGACCTTCACTCCCGCCGCGAGGGCGTCGCGCGGGGCATGGGCGCCGGGGAACGCCGGGAGCAGGGAGGGATGGATGTTCATGATGGGCATCGGGAACTGTCCCAAGAAATAGGTTGTCACGAGGCGCATGAAACCGGCGAAGACCACGAGCTCCGTCTGCTTCTCTCGGAGGGTTTTCACGACCTCTCGCTCGAAGGCCTCTCGGTTCTTCCCGAAGGTCCGATGGTCGATGACCGCGGCCGGGACCCCCGCCTTCTTCGCGCGCTCGATCACCGGCGCACCGGGGACGTTGCAGACGAGCACAACGAGGTCCGCGGCAAGATCGCCCCGATCCCTCGCGTCGACGAGGCTCTGGAAATCTGTGCCGCGTCCCGAGGCCAAAATCCCGACGCGGAGGCGGCCCATCGGATCCCTCAGTGCTTGAAGAGCCGGGTCCCGGTGAAGACCATCGCGATGCCGTGCGCATCCGCCGCCTCGATGACCTCGGCGTCGCGGATGGACCCGCCCGGCTGCGCGACGACGGCGACGCCGCCCTTCGCCAATTCATCGATCCCGTCGCGGAACGGGAAGTAGGCGTCGCTGATCGCGACGCTTCCGCGCGCCGCCGTCTTGGCCTTGTAGCACGCGAGCATGCACGCGTCGACGCGGCTCATCTGACCGGCTCCGATGCCCACTGTCCTTTCCCCCGTGACCAGGACGATCGAATTCGATTTCACGTAGCGACTCACGGTGATGCCGAAGACGATGTCGCGCACCTGGTCGGCCCTGGGAGACGCTTTCGTCACGACCTTGAACGACTCCGGCCGGAGCGGGGGAAAGTCCGTCGTCTGCAGGAGGACTCCGCCGAGGACGCGGACCATGTCCATGCCGTGCTCGGCCCGCAGGGGCCCGCGGGTCCGGAGGATGAGGAAGGCTCCCTTCTTCTTCGATTTCAGGAGTTCGAGGGCCGGAGGTTCATATCCGGGCGCAATCACCGCGTCGAGCACATCGCCCTTCATCGCCTTCGCCGTCGGGAGATCGACGGGCCGGTTGAGGCCCACGACGCCGCCGTAAGCGGACACGGGATCGGCCTCGTGCGCGCTCTGATAGGCCTGGACGAGCGTCGACCCGAGGGCGACGCCCGAGGGATTCGTGTGCTTGATCACCACTGCGGCGGGTCGCTCGAACTCCGTCGCGACTCGGAGCGCCGCGTCGAGGTCGATCAGGTTGTTGTACGACAGGTCCTTTCCCTGCAGACGTTCCGCGGTCGCCGTCGCGGCGAACCGGTACGGCTCGCGGTACAGGGCGGCCCTCTGGTAGGGATTCTCTCCGTACCGCAGGTCCGCGAGCTTGTCGTACGCGAGGCGGAGCGCGGGCGGCAGCGGATTTCCCTCGCGGGAGGCGAGATAGTTGAAGATCGCCGCATCGTAGCGGGAGGTGTACTCGAACGCATCGCGCGCGAGTTCCTCTCGGAGTTTCCGCGGGATCGCCTTGTGTTCGCGATAGGCCCGGAGCACCTCGGGATACCGGGACGGCTTCACGACGACCGCGACGCGGGATGCGTTCTTCGCCGCGGCGCGAATGAGGGACACCCCTCCAATGTCGATGTTCTCGATCGCCTGATCGGTCGTCACATCGGGCTTCGCGACCGTCTCCTCGAACGGGTACAGGTTCACGACGACGAGGTCGATGGCGACCGCCCCCAGGTCCTTCAAGTCCTTTTCCTCGCCGGTCGGCGCAAGGATCCCCGCGAAGATCCGCGGATGCAAGGTCTTCACGCGGCCCCCGAGGCCTTCTCGCAAGCCTGTGTAGTCCGCGACGGTCACGACCGGAAGGCCCGCGGCCCCTAGGGTCTTCGCCGTGCCGTCGGTCGCGATCAGCTCGAAGCCGACGTCGCGCAGCCCGCGGGCGAATTCAACGAGCCCCTCCTTTTCCGACACGCTCAGGAGCGCCCGCGGGGGAGAAACCATCCCTATTACCGAGTCCCGATGGGGAGATTGCAATTAAAGGTTGGGACAGGGATTGAGAAACGGTCCCCCCTTCGAGCGAAGTCAGAAGGACGGCTCGGGACGCGGAAGGAGGCCCGCCTCCTTGACGACCCTTGCCACGACCCCGTCCCGGCCGACGGGCATCAAGTGCACGCCTCGGATCCCATCGATTTTCCGAAGGGCCTTGACCGTCCGCACGGCGATGCTCACGCCCTCGGCCTTCGGATCCGGCGCCTTCTCCATGCGGTCCATGATGTGTTTCGGGACCGTGGCCCCGAGCGTCTCGACCAAGAAGCGCGCCATCTTGGCGGACCTCAAGGGGATGACCCCCGCGAGGATGTAGACCTTCTCGTGGAGCCATTCCTTCCGCACGAGGCGCATCCATTCCTCGAACGCGTCGATGTCGTAGACGGCCTGCGTCTGGACGAAATCCGCGCCGGCGAGGACCTTCGCGCGCAACTTTGCGAACGACTCCTCCTTGGACCCGCGGAACGGATCCGCCGCGGCCCCGATGAACACCTTCGGCGGAGCGTCGACCGTATCGCCCCCGCGCAGCCTTCCGCGATCGCGGAGGTCCCGAAAGGTTTCGATCATCTCCTCCGTCTTCAGGTCGAACACGCCCTTCGCCTCCGGTTCGTTGCCCGCGGAAACCGGGTCGCCCCAGAGGCACAGCACGTTCCGGATCCCAAGGGCGGCGGCGCCGAGGAGGTCCGCCTGCAACGCGATTCGGTTGCGGTCCCGGGCCACCATCTGCATGACCGGCTCGATGCCCTCCCGCAGCGCGATCGTCGCGGCCGCGAGGGAGGAAAGGCGAACCCGGGCTCGGGTGCAGTCCGTCACGTTGCAGGCATCGACGGCTCCCCGATACCGCGAGACGATCTCTCGGATGTCCGTCGGGTCTGCCGAAGCCGGCGGCGCGATTTCCGCGGTCACCGCGAAAATGCCGGACGCCAACATCCGCTCCAGGTGGCTCCCCGAGCGGACCGTGCGGACTCCGACGGCCTCCGCCATCGGACGGCGGAAAGCGCCGGACGCTATCTAGACTTCGCTCGACCGACCCGCGTCCTACCATCCGTACCGATCGCACAATTCCAACGTGCGGATCATCCGGAGGAGGTCCCGCGCGTGGAGGACGATCCACGGCTTCCGGAGGAAGGCGCGGAGGGAGACCTTCGCGTCGACCGCCCGCCAGTCGAGGCCGTGCAGTTCCTCGGTCACCGAGTTGATGAATGAGTCGTGCCAGGTCCGGACCCGGTCGATCATCTCGGAAAGCAGGGGATCCAGGAAGGGCGACGCCCTCAGGATGCGATCGTACGCCAGCATCGCCGGCGGGTCCTCTGTCCCGAGCGCGGCGACCGCACATTCGCCCGCGATGCGGCCGCTGAACAGGCCCGGATGGATCCCCGCACCGTTCATCGGGTTCGTGATCCCCGCCGCATCCCCGACGATGGCGAGGCCGGGCGCTGCGAGGGACGACAGGTCGTACCGGTACGGGATCGAGCCGGCGATCGTCTGCGTGCGCCTCGCGACGTCGATGCCGAATCGCCGGCAGAAGGCGACCGTCGCGGCGTGTCCGTCGATGGGCCCGCCGGCCCCGACGTTCACACTATCGCCCTTCGGGAAGACCCAGGCGTAGCCTCCCTGGTACACCCGGCTCACGAACAGCAGGAAGAAGTCCGGGTCGAGGATCGGCACGTCTTCCCGGCGGAAGCGGTACTCGTACGCGACGATCTTCTCCAGGGACCGCACGAGGCCGGCCTGTCGCGCGGTCAGGCTCGAGGGCCCATCGGCGCCGATGACCACGCGGGCGTCGAGAGACTCGCCGTTCGCTTGGACGCGCCAGCCACCGTCGTGCCGCGCGACCGCCGTCACCCGGGTCGAGGTCCTCAAGGTCGCGCCGTGATCGACCGCATCGTTGACGATCCATCGATCGAACGACGGCCGGTCGAGCGCGTATCCGGGCAGTCGCGTGATGTAAAACCATTTGCCGTTCGGGGCGACGCATTTCGCTCCCGCGACTTTCTGGGCGATCCATTCCTCCCGCGGTTGGAGTCCGTTCGACCGGAGACCGAACTCGCTCACGCCTTCGGCGCACTGCACCGGCTCGCCGATGATTTTCTTCTTGTCGAGGATCGCCGTCCGGTAGCCGGCCGAGGCGAGCTCTCGGGCCGCCATGCCTCCGGCAGGGCCGGCCCCGACGACGACCGCGTCGAACACATCCCGTCGAGAGGCGGCCGCGGCTATTTCGGCCTTATGCCGTGGCCTCCGCCGGGAATCGCCCGGCGAGGTCCTCGCCGTGGGCCGTCGTGCGATAGACGTAGGGCGGGACGCCGCGGCGGAGGGCGGGCCCCCGCTGCTTCGTGACGAGCCGGACCGCGATCAGGACGCGGAGGCAGTTGACGACCGTGTACTCCGAGAAGCCCATCTCCTCCACGATTTCGTTCACGCTCGCATCGGGGTGGTCTTGCAGGAAGTGCAGGATCTCGATCTTCTGCGGGTCCAACACCTCGGACGTCTGTCGCTTCTCCGGCCGCGGCTCGAGCTCCAGCCGCTCGTAGAGGCGCTTGCCTTGTTCCGAGGGCGTCACGACGACCTGGAGCAAGGCTTCTTTCTCGATCTCGAGGAGGTGCTTCGCGACCGCCGCGGGGGCGATCCCCATCTGGGCCGCCAGCTCCGAGATCTTGGAATCGCGGTTGCGGTACACTTTGTTCTCGACGACGATCGAAAGGACCTCGCGCTGGCGCTCCGTGAGGAGACGAGACCAGTCGGTAGAGTGCATCCGCGGGGCCCAACGCCCGGACCCGTCTTAAGCGTTTTTGTGGGAGCCCGTCGAAGGGTCTTTGTCTGACAAAATCACGGTACGGATCCGAGGTCCAACGCCTCCGTCAGACACGTCCATCGAGCCCGCTCCAAGCCTATAACCGGAGGCTCGACATCCCGACTTTCCGGTGGACCGGTGCCCGGCGAGCTGATCGACGGGAAGAAGATCGCGGACGAGGTCCGCGCGGAATTGACCTCCCGCATCGCTTCGCTCGCCGCTCGAGGGGTGGTGCCGGGACTCGCCGCGATCATCGTGGGAGAGGATCCCGGCTCGAAGTTATATGTGAAGATGAAAGGCAAGGCCTCCGAAGAGATGGGGCTGGCCCACTGGACGGTCGAACTCCCGGAGACGGTCTCCGAAGCGCGCCTGCTCGGCGAAGTTGCGCGGCTGAATTCGGATCCGAAGGTCCACGGCATCCTCGTGCAACAGCCGCTCCCTCCGCAGATTCGCGTGGACCGCGCCGTCGCCGCGGTGGATCCGCGGAAGGATGTGGACTGCTTCCATCCGACGAACGTGGGGCTCGTCCTGATCGGTCGACCGCGCTTCGCCCCGGCGACGCCCGCGGGCGTCGTGGAACTCCTCCTCCGCTCGGGCCACGATCCCGGCGGAAAGGACGTCGTCATCGCGGGGCGCAGCAACATCGTCGGGAAGCCCCTCGCGGCGCTCCTCATGCAGAAGGCGAAAGGGGCCAATGCGACGGTCACGGTCGTGCACAGCGGGACGCGGGACCTCTCGGCCCACACGCGACGCGCCGAGATCCTCGTGGCCGCGATGGGCTCGCCGCGGTTCATCAAGGCGGACATGGTCCGTGACGGGGTGGTCGTGATCGACGTCGGCATCAATCGCATCGCCGATTCGACGGCGAAGGGCGGCTACCGAACCGTCGGCGACGTCGACTTCGACGCGGTGCGTGCGAAGGCGAAGGCGATTAGCCCTGTGCCGGGAGGCGTCGGTCCGATGACGATCGCGATGCTCCTGACGAACACGGTCCGCGCCGCGGAGCTTCTCGGAGAAGCCTGAGCCGAAAGCTCTTATCGACACGGCCGATTCCTTACGCGCCATGAGGGTCCTCGTGGTCGGGGGAGGCGGTCGCGAGCATGCGATCGTGGAGGCCCTCCGGAGGAACCACGCCGACGTGTTCGCCGCGATGGCGAACCAGAATCCCGGGATCCGACGGGCGTCGAAGGATGTCCTCCTGGTCAACGTGACCGCGGTCGATGAGATCGCGCGGTGGGCGGTGGAGCGCCAGGTCGAACTCGCGATCATCGGACCCGAGGGGCCGCTCGAGCGAGGCATCACCGACGCCCTCGAAGCGGCAGGCGTCCCGACGGTCGGACCGTCGAGGGAGGCGGCCCAACTCGAGACGAACAAGGAATTCACGCGGGACCTGATGCGCGACCACGGGATTCCCGGGGCCCCGAGGTCCTGGGCGTTCGACGACCGCGAGGCGTTTTCGGACTTCGTGAAAGCCTCCGATTTCGAGTTCGTGATCAAGCCTCTCGGGCTGACCGGCGGGAAAGGTGTCCGCGTGTGGGGCGACCATTTCACGACGAAGGAGGAAGCCCTCGCCTACGGCCGCGAGATCCTCGAGAAGAAGATCGGCGGCGTCGCCCGGTTCCTCGTGGAAGAGAAGCTGATCGGGGAGGAGTTTTCGCTGCAAGCCTTCAGCGACGGTCACTCGCTGGTCCCGGCGCCCATCGCCCAGGACCACAAGCGGGCGTACGAGGGGGACAAAGGTCCCAACACGGGCGGCATGGGCTCGTATAGCGATGCGGATCATCGTCTCCCCTTCCTCACGGAGGGCGACTTCGCGGGCGCCCTGCAGACGATGCGGCAGACCGTCGCTGCCATGGCCTCTCGAGGGACGCCGTTCAAGGGAGTCTTGTACGGCGGCTTCATGGCGACGAAGGACGGCCCCAAGCTCCTCGAGTTCAACGTGCGTTTCGCGGACCCGGAAGCGATGAACGTCCTGCCGATCTTCGAAGACGACTTCCTCGAGACGTGCCACGGGATCGCGGAGGGACGTCTCCCTTCCTCGCTCCGATTCGCACCTCGGGCGACTGTATGCAAGTACGTCGTCCCGATGGGCTATGGGACCCATCCGCGAGCGGGAGAGCAGCTCAAAGTGGATGAGGACAGCATCCGAACGGCCGGGGCGAAACTGTTCTACGCGAGCGTCGACGAGAGGGCGGGGCACCTGTACACGACCACCTCCCGGTCCCTCGCGATCGTCGGGATCGCGGCGACCCTCGGAGAGGCGGAGTCGATCTCCGAGGAGGGGCTCGCGTTCGTGGCGGGGAGCTTCTACGCGCGCCGGGACATCGGGAAGCCGGAGGTCATCCGCCAAAAGGTCGAGCGGATGCGGAAGATTCGAGAGGGCCGTTGAGGCTCTCGACGAAGCGAGCATCCGAGGTTCACAAGTGAACCACCTCCTCCGGGGCATGGGCTTGGCCCTATGGGATTCCGGGTCGTTGTCGTCTCGAGATCCAATGTCTTCGTCCCATTTCGAGGTCTCAATCGATTTCCGCGGGAGCCATCGGAGAACCTCGGACGTTCAGGATCATGTCGCGCGCCCGCTCCTTGGACGGGTAGATGCAGTAGGTCATCTCCGTTCCCCACTTCGCGTTGGTGCGGGCGAAGATTTCCGAGAGGCCTTTACAATCCTGTTCGGTGAAATGCACGACCCCGAGGTTCAGGTCGAATTCGTACTTCGTCGCTTCGCCGCGATGGAACCGGAGGGGAATGGCCCCGTAGAGCTTGTACTCGAACTTCGAAAGCTCCCCGATGAGGTCGGCGAGGAGGGCCGGGTCTGCGAAGGGCTCCATCGGATCGAAGGGCGCCAAGACACTCAACCCCTGAAGAGCCCCTCAAGGGAGGTCGGCCCATACCCGCCCGGCTTCGACCGTCACCGGGTAAGCTTTCACGGGCGTCCGTGCCGGCGGGCCCACGACCTGACCCGACCGCACATCGAAACGGGATCCGTGCCAGGGGCATTGCACCACGAATCCGTCGAGCCGCCCCTTGCACAGCGGCCCGCCGAGGTGCGTGCAGGTGTTGTCGAGCGCATAGGTCTTGCCGGAGACTCTGAACACCGCAATCGTCCGCGCTCCCGCCGTCACGCAGGTCGGTTTCCCTTCCGGGAACCCCGCTTCGGCCCCGAGGTCGGTTCGCATGGCCGTGCCAAGTTCGCCCGGAGCATAAACCTAGCCCCAAAGGGCCATCGCAAATCAAGAACCGCTCGAGGAGATCTGGGGCCACCGGCATATATATTTACATGACCATATAATGAATCTTTTCGGAGAACGAAGGTGACCGGATGGTTAATATGTTAAGCCCCGGTCCACCGGCCTTGGCGCGCGAGTCCGGTTCCACGACGGAGGACCTCTCGCGTCAGTCTCGCGTCCCCTCGGTTCCGTGAGAACGCATTTTAATGTCTGCATCCAATCCCTTCGCGTGGCCGTGGCTCGCATTCGACGGCGGGGAGGGCCTCGCAGCTCCGCGGGGACCTCGGATGCGCGGTCCCTGGTCGAACTCCTGCTGCGGTCGAAAGAACCTTCGATCCGGTGGAAGACTCGCGTCCACGTCGTCGGCGAAGACCGCGATTCGAAGGCGATCCGCGAACTGGAGGAAAAGATCCGCACCTCCCCGCGCGTGCGGGCCCTCCTCTCCCGCCGAAACGAACTCGGTCGACCGGGGACGGCCCGAAAGGTGTACTACAAGTGGCAGGGAGTCCACTGGGTCCTCGCCTCCCTCGCGGATCTCGGCTATCCCCGCGGGGATAAGACCCTCCTTCCGATCCGGGATCGGATTTTCGAATGTTGGCTCAAGCCCAATTATTTCCGCGAATTCGTGGCGCGCACGGAGGCCGAGGCCTATCGGCACGAAGGAGTGCCCGTGATGCGGGGCCGGGCCCGTCGATGCGCCTCGCAGCAGGGGAACGCCCTCCGGTTCCTGACGGAGCTGGGACTCGCCGATGGGCGGGCGGATTCCCTCGTCGAGCGGCTCCTCCGTTGGCAGTGGCCCGATGGCGGATGGAATTGCGACCGGCATCCGGAGGCCGACACGTCCTCGTTCATGGAGACGCTCCTGCCCATGCTCGGCTTGGCGGCCCACGCCCGGGACCATCCCTCCGCGGGTCTCTCCCGGGCGGTCGATCGCGCGAGCGAGGTGTTCCTCCGGCGGAAGCTCTTCCGGCGGGCCACCAACGGGGCGATCATCCACGCCGATTTTGTGACGTTACACTATCCGCGGTATTGGCACTACGACATCCTCGGAGGCCTCACGGCGATGGCCCGCCTCGGCAAGATCCGAGACCCCCGATGTGGGGGGGCCCTCGACCTCCTCGAGGCGAAGCGCCTTCCCGACGGCGGATGGCCCGCGGAGCGGCGCTTTTACAAGGTCCGGCCGCGGACGTTCGAGGCGAACTCCGACTACGTGGATTGGGGCGGGACAGGTGCTCATCGAATGAACGAGTGGGTCACGGCGGACGCCCTCGCGGTCCTGCGGTCCGCAGGGCGCCTCGACCTCTGACCGCTGGGCGTCCCAGGCTCGCGGTTAACATGTCAAGCCTCAAGGATGTAAATCGAGGTCAACGGAATTGGTCCGGCCCTTTATCCCTGCAACCTCGCCATCTCGACCGTCAGGGTGTTCGTTCGGTCGGCGATTTCTTCGATGGCCGCTCGGATCCGCGCTCGAAGATTGCCGACCACTCCTCGGGCGAGAGGCGTTCCTTCAACGCTTCGCTCAGCGTCTTTAGCCGCGATCGCGAGTCCTGCGAGAATGTCGGCGACATCATCAATCCAGACGGTCTAGAGGCTCGTTAGCCTTTGCCATCCTTGGTCGTCGAGCATGCTAGGCACGTAGCTTTCGGAACGCCTCGACACTCGTTCGCGGGATTGCCACGGGAGCGATGGTCACCCGGACGCCCAAAGACCGCAGGCGGGCCGCGAGTTCTTCTGCGTCGTGTGATGGCATGACCAGGACGGACTGTCCGATCCAGGTGACGCCGTTGCGGTGGATGAAGCCGGGTTCGTCTCTGGCCCTCCCGTGGACGGTTCGCTTCCTGCCGAAGACGATCTGGCAGACCTGGGCGGCGACCGATCGAGCGCCGCCAGGCACATCGTACGAAAGAAGGAACCGGTCGTCCGCGGACGATGCATCGGGGTTCATGAGATATATATACATATGGCCATATAATAGTCTTTACATGGGAGGTGAGCGAAAGTACCTCCGTGGTTAACATGTTAACCAGGTCCGGACCGTCCCATCGGGTCCGTCGCGGTTCGGGTCTCATGTCGCGGACCGAGTCCGGAGGGCGAATCCTCATTAACGGGATGGGGCATCCGCGCGCTGTGAAGAATCTCGACGACGTGATTGAAGAGATCGAGTCCCGTCTCGATGAGAAGGACGAGGTCCGGGAGCTCACGATCAAGTCCTCCCGGACGATCGCCCGCTTGAGCGGCTCGGCGATCCAGGGGATGCACCGCGGGCAGAACGTCGGCGGGGCATTGCAGGAGACCCGCGAGGAGATCCTGAAGCTCCGCAGCCTCCTGAAGGACCACCCCGACCTGTACCACACCGGGATCGTCGAGAACGCGATGCAAGAGGCCTGCGAGGCGTTCCTCGTCCACTCGATCCTGGAAGGAGAACAGCTCCCGGGCCCGAGGGACATCGGTGTG
>VBLS01000115.1 GCA_005878635.1 Methanobacteriota archaeon
CTCGGGGGTCCACGAGTCTTCGACTGGCGTGACGTAGTAGAAGGCGTCCTTGGCAAGGCGTTCGAAACTCCCGGGCGAGTTCATCGCGGCGGTGGCGAAGCGGTAGAACCGCGGCGTCTCGATCACCTTCGCACGCTCTTCCGAGGGCACCGTCACGATGTCATGTTCGATCAGATACGTCCGGATCTCCTCGAGCATCCTCCGGGTGTCTTCGATGAGGCGATCGGCCGTTGGGTGATCTCGTTCCATCCGCTCGAGGACTTTCTTCGCCGGCGTCGCGGGATCGATTTTCTTCGCGGTCTCCTCGAAGGCCGCCTGGTTTGCGCGGAGGTCCCTCTGTCCGACCGCGGTGAGGCGGTCCAGGGGGATTGCGGCGAGGTGTTCGGCAAAGATCATTCGCGCGTACTTCCGTGGGCCGAGGGCGAACTCCCTCTTGATCCTCGGTTTGTACGCCGTCGTGAGAGACTCCACTAGGCCCTTCAGCTCGGACGTCGCGACCGCGTTAGTCCGCTCGACGACGGCCCGGACGCGGGGGGACGCGTCGCGAAGATGGTCCGGGAGCTCCCGTGCGTAGGCGTCGAGCATCCCGCTCGCGGCCATCTCCCCGATCTCGTAGAAGGTATCCGCGAGCCTTCGATCCATCATCTGTCGGAGGTCCCGCAGAAACGCCGGGACTCCCGACTGGAGCTTCGCGACCGCGCGGAGGCGCCGATCGAGGGGCGCGTAGTTGCGCAGGAGGTAGTTGACGATGTTCAGCCGGTACAGGAAATAGGGAGGGAACGAATGCGGCAGCCTCTGGTCCTCGATTTCGGAGAGTTCCGACAGGAGCATGCCTCGGAGGACGCCGAGTTCCAGTCGGGCGGCACGAGACAGGCCATCGGTCCGTTCGAGGCGGGCCAAGGCATCGAGGTCCTTCCGGGACCGGGCCACATACCGGTTCAGCGCCGCGGCCGAGTAATCCGGCAAGATCCCATCGAATCGATGAAGCCCGGATGCCGCGGACCCGGTCGGATCGAAGGTCCGATGGTCCTGGACGATCCGTTTGGCCAGGCCGCGAAAGTTCGGGATGGTCGATCTAGGCAAGGAGTCCTTCCGCGGAGGGGGAGTGGGCTCCGCTCCAAAAGGCTTGCCTTTCGATGGTCGGCCCTCGGAGGCAGAATCCTCATTCCTGGGAAGGCCTTGCCCTCTGCCATGGGGCGCATCGAGGCCGACCTCCTCATCCCGGGGCGCGGCGACCCGATTCCGAATGGCTGCATCGTCTTTGACGGACCCAGCATCACCTATGCGGGACCGGTCGAGGGCGCACCGAGGGCGACCGCGGGGACCAAAGTGGACCGGGTTCCCGTCGTCCTGCCGGGCCTATGGGATTGCCACGGGCACCTGATGGGACTTCGGTCGGCGAACATCGAGGAATTCGCGAAGACGGCCCTGCCCGTCCTCGCGGCCCGTGCGGTCGCGGATGCCCGGCGGGCCCTCCTCGCCGGCTTCACGAGCGTCCGCGACCTCGTGGGCCTCGGGGTCCATCTCGCGCGGACCGTCGACGAGGGGACGATCCCCGGACCGCACATCCACGGCGGCGGCGCGATGCTCACCCCCACCGCGGGCCACGGGGACCTCCACATGTTCCCGACGTCGTACATGAGGACCTTGGAGGCGGGGGGCCACTATGTCCAGCTGTGCGACGGCGTCGCCGAGTGCCTCCGAGGGGTGCGGAACCAGCTCCGCGTGGGCGCCCGGGTGATCAAGGTGTGCGCATCGGGAGGCGTCATGAGCGAGACCGATCACCCGATCCACCAGCAGTTCTCGGAGGACGAGCTCCGAGCGATTGTCGGGGAGGCAGGGCGGGCGGAACGGATCGTCGCCGCGCACTGCCACGGCAAGCCCGGGATTATGGCGGCCCTCCGGGCCGGTTGCGGGACGATTGAGCACGGTTCGTACCTCGACGAAGAGTCCGTGGATCTGCTGATCGAAAAGAAGGCGATACTGGTCCCGACGCGATACATCCTCGAGCGATTGGTCACGTTCGGTCCGAAGATGAACTTCCCCGACTATGCGTACCGAAAGGTCGTCGAGCTCGTGGACCACCACAAGCGATCCCTGCAGCTCGCGATCCGGAAGGGAGTTCGCATTGCCCTCGGCACCGACATCTGGAGCAGCGGCGAGGGGACGATCGCCCCCTGGGGGCAGAACGCGCGAGAACTCATCCATCTCGTCGAGGCCGGCATGAATCCTCTCCAGGCGATCGAGGCCGCGACCGCAAACGCTCCAATGACGCTCGGACCGCAAGCGCCCCGGTCCGGCCAGCTCAAACAAGGATACGACGCGGACATCCTGGCGGTGCGAAAAGATCCGCGGACGGACGTCTCAGTCCTGTCCTCGTCGGAGAACATCCTGGCGATCTGGAAATCAGGTCAGCCGGTCGACCGCGGTCCGATCTAGGGTCGGCACCGCCAACGGGGCGAGTCCCCAGACGAGTCCATTGCCCACGGAACGACGCTGGATCTTTCCGTCGCCTTCCAGTTCTTCGAGGAGAAGCTCCGCGTCATCGTCGGTCACGCCCAAGACCGCGGCGACTTCGCGAGTCGCCCAACGCCCGCGTCCTTTGAGGAGGTCCAGGACCGATTCCACAGTCGCGTCGATCCGCTTACCCTCGATCCCCGGATCGACTTGACGAAGGGCTTCCTCGAACACTTCCCAAGGCTGCCATCCATTGAGCCGCGCGGTGACTTCTCCCCGGCCGATCGTGAACGTCGGGAATCCGCGGACCTCGAGCCGTTCGCTTTCGGCTCGGTCCGCCTCGAAGGCGGCCTTCGCGCGGCCATCCTCCAGGGACTTCGAGAATTCGGCCACGTCGAGCCCCACTTCCCCGGCGACTTCCGTCTGCACCGATTCCCGATGGATCGGTCGAGCATCGAGGCACCAAGCTTCGCGCAGGGCCCGCAGATACCGCCAGCCCTCGTCGGCTCCTTGGAGGGACGCGGCCTTGGCGGCAACGCACGCCGGCCACGTCGAGTTGAAGTCATCGACCTGATCGATCATCCGATCGGAGTCCATCGGCATCCGGTGCTGGCTCGAGACGGCCTCGAAGAACGCACGGACCGATTCCGTCCATCGGCCCCCGGACATGCGGGCCCACTGTTCGCGGAGCGGGGTGAAGTCCTCGAACAGTCCTCCCTGCCGGACCTCGAGGCGCACGACGTCGGCATAGACGACCTCGAGCCGTCGCATCATCGGCTCGCAGCCCCAGCACCAGATATTGTGCGGGTCGGTGTACCAGGTCACCTGCAACGGTTCCGTCATGGCGACAGTCCGCGCTCCCCACGGAACGGTTGCCTATGAACTCCTCGGTTCCGCCCGCGGGCCGACCGCTTACCGCTCGAGGTTGAAGTAGATGCGGACGGTCGCGCGATACGCCTTGATCTTGGCCCCGTCGAGCTCCAATTCCATCTCGCCCACCCGTGCCCACCGCATGCCTCGGACGGTCTTGGCGGCTTCGGAGACGGCGTTCTGCGCGGCCTTCGCGAAACTCACCGGCGAGACGCCGACCACGTCGATCACTTTCTGCACCATGGAGATCCTCCGGCCCGGGATGGCGCATCCCCCACATGGTCGCTTCGGCTTAGTGGCCCACAGGAGGTTCAGGCTGGGGCCAGTGAGGTCCCTCAGGCGCTACCGGATTCCACCTTTCCGGGATCGGGGAAACGCTTGAGGACCGCGGCGAGTTTGGTCGCCTCCTCGCCCATCGCCTCGATATCCTTTTCCAAGATGCCGCGCCACTTCCGGACGGCTGCGTCTCCATGGGTCGCATACAAACGGGCCGCGGACTGCCAGGCATCGAACCGGCCGTCCAAGAGCGCCGCCACAAGCTCGCGCCCGCGCTCCGCGGCATCGTTCAGCTTCCCGAGTCGCTCGACGAACCCGACGATGGAAGGCGTCCTCCGTTTCAGCATCGTCACGTCCTCGCTCCATTGGATCTGCAACGACCGACGTTCGTCGTCCCGGATCGCCTTCAGCCAGGCCCATGCGGCGTCGAGCGAGCCGCGGATGAGCCGCGCGTCCCCGAACACGTGGGTGAGCTTCGCATCCGAATAGCCGGGCAGCTCAAGGAGTCCGTAGAAGGACCGGGTTCGGAAAACCTCCCCTTGGGGACTCGCGTTGTTCAGGAGTCGCAGGAGCGGCTCCGGATCGCACCCGGGAGGCGGGGCGGGAACCCCAATGCCGGTGCCTTGCGACGCCTCGAGCAGGAGGGGGATCGCTTGATCGGCCCGGCTCCGGGACAGGAAATCCAGGTAGGCCGCCGTCGCGGCGGCGTTGAACGCGTCGACGAGGTCGTTGAAGGTCCGCGCGTCCTCGGGCGAGGCCGGCGGCTTCGGGATCTTGGACATCCTCTCAATCTGGGCCCGCAGCTGGCGGATGCGCGCCTCGACCGCTCGATAGCCTTCGCGATACTCGGTCTGGAGTCGCCGGACTTCCGCCCCCATGTCCGCGATGCGATCGAGACGTCGCCAGGCCTTCCGGGCGCCGTAGAAGTCACGCTTGCGGGCTTTGCGGAGGGACCCATCGAGGGCGGCGACGAGACGCGGGGACAGGCGCTTTTCCTTCGCGGCCTTGCCCAGATCCGCGGCGAGGGCATCGACGTCCCGGTTGAAGATGCGCACCTGTCGCCAGTTGTCCACCTCGCTCTCGCGGAGGAGTCGGTCGATCCGTTCCCGGAACCGGTCGAGGGTTCCGTCGACGAGGCCCGCGGTCCCTTCGACCCGCTTCCGGGCCCGGGCGATCGCGTCGAGCAGTTCCGGAGCCTCCGACTCGAACGTTTCGGCGGTCGGCGTCTCGGGAGAGGCCATCGACGGACTCTCATCGCGGGCCGGTTATTTAGTTTGCATCGGACAATCCGAGAACGCGGTCTCGCTCCGTCGCTCGGGCCGCGCGCCCGCAAAGCCTTAAGTGACGGGAACCTCTCCGCACCGACCCATGCAGCTGAGGCTCCTCGAGAAACAGAAAGATTCCGTCCGGATCGAGATCTTGAACCCGGACGACACGGTCATCTATCCTCTGATCACCGCGCTGTTGAAGGACGCGGACGTGGAGGACGCCCTCTACTACACGGGCCATCCGCAGCTCGACAAGCCCGTCCTCACGGTGAAGGTCAAGAAAGGGAGTCCGCAAGCGGTGCTGAAACGCGTCGCGGAAAATCTGGCGACCGAATTCGGCGGCGCGAAGCAACTTCTGGAGAAGGAGCTCGCGTAGGGCCATGGAACGGGACGTCGGGATCGTCGGCTACCTGACGTCGACGCCCGGGGTCGGCGGCACGCTCAAGGACGCTCCCGAGGATTTCGTCGTGGAGGAAATCTCCTCTCCGCCGCCTCCGTCCGCGGAAGGGCGCTTCACGGTTGCCACGATCCGCGTCCGGAACTGGGAGACGAACCGGCTCGTCCGAGAACTGGCTCGAGCGTTGCATGTCAGCCGTCGCCGGATCGGCTTCGCGGGCACGAAGGACAAGCACGCGGTGACAACTCGGTTGTTCTCCTTCGAAGGCATTCCGATTGAGGCGGTCCGAGAGCTTCACCTGAAGGACGTCGAAGTCCTGGACGCCTTCCGCTCCGATCGCCCCCTCGAGATCGGTGGCCTTGCGGGCAACCGGTTCCACATTGTCATCAAGAAACTGGCCGTCGACGAGGCCACTGCGGCGAGATCCGTGGCGGAGACCGAGCGAGCCCTTCGGCTCGTCGGAGGATTCCCGAGTTTCTTCGGGGTCCAGCGATTCGGTTCCGTGCGGCCCATAACTCACGTCGTCGGACGGCATCTCGTGAGAGGCGAGTTCCGCGAGGCGGTCGAGGCGTACGTCGCGAATCCGTTGGAAGGCGAAAACCCGGAATCATACGAGGTCCGGTCCGCACTCCGCGACACCGGAGACGTCCAGCAGGCGTTGCGGAGCTACCCGCGGGCCTACGGGTTCGAGAAGGCGATCCTGAACCGTTTGGCGACTCGTCCGGAGGATTTCGTCGGCGCCCTCCGAGCCCTCCCCTTCAACCTCCTCATGATGTTCGTCCACGGCTATCAGTCGTTCCTGTTCAATCGCATCTTGAGCGAGCGGATCCGCCGGGGCCTCCCGATCCATGAACCGGTCGCCGGGGATCTCGTCCTTCCGGCGGATCTCCGCGGCCTCCCCGATCGGAGTCGTACGATCGAGATCACCTGCGACAACCTGGAGCGGGCGGCGAAGCGATGCAGGGAGGGGAAGGCGTGGGTCAGCGGGATCCTCTATGGCTCGGAGCCGGAATGGGCGGGCGGCGAGCCGGGACAGATTGAGAAGGCGGTCGTGGCGTCGGAGGGGATCCGTCCGGAAGACTTCATCATTCCCGAGATCCCTCGGATTTCCTCCAAAGGGACGCGGCGGGAGATCCTCGCCCCGATTCGCGACCTCGTCTCCCGGCTCGAAGGGGGGAACCTCACCCTGGCCTTCGAACTCACCCGCGGTTCCTACGCGACGTCTCTCGTGCGGGAGTTTACGAAGTCGGAATAGCCTGCGATGGGCCAAAGTCTGATGACTACGTCCGGAGATTCGTCCAGAGATCGGCGAAGCGGTCGACGGCGTCGTCCTGGAAGCTCGATCGGTTCGCCAGGAGGAGCTTCCGGACCTCCTCCAGGTCTTTGATCGAGAAGACGCTCTCCCGCTCCCGTTTGGTCCGAAGCAGCACTTCTCGGTTCATGAGCTTCTGCAGATGATAGGAGAGCGTCGACTTCGACACGCCGACGGACATCTGGAGCTCCCCGAACGTTCGCTCTCCGTACGACAGGAGTTCGATGACGATCTTGCGGGGGACATCTTGTCGGAGGACCGCGAGGATCCGCCGCTGGGCCTCCACGAACGCCCGCGCGATGAAGTACCGTTTGCGGTGCCCGTCCTCCTCCGATTTCAGGAGGCCGCTCCGCTCGAGGTACCCGAGGTGGTAGGAAAGCATTCCCGTGGACATGCCGAGTGCCTGGCCGATCCGACGGAGATGGACGCCCGGGTTCGCCGTCAGGAAATCGTAGATTCGTCGCCGGCTCTCAAGCTCCAGGCCTTCCGCCATTAGATCACCGCAGCAGCGCGAGGTACAGGGACACCAGCACCCCGAGGTTCAGGGCCAGCCACTCGGTCCCCACGGAGGAGACGACCTTGGTGGCCAGCTCCGCGATCAGCCAAACTCCTTGGACGAGGAAGATGGAAAAGGCGGCGGTCAACAGCAGGAAACGCCGCTCCCGATGTCGGGCGTACGATTGGACCGAGACGGTCGCCAGGATCGCCGCGAATCCGGCGAACGAAACCCTGAGGAAAACATCGAGAGGGCCCATGTGGTCCCGGCGATGAGGCCCCGCCATAAAGATACTTTTCGTACGCCGGTCGAAGCCCGCATCGGCCTCGCGAGCGGGAAGGTTCGTTCGACGTCCCAAGGAGTTGCCCCCGTGGACCAAAATTCCCTTATCGGCGGAAAGACACTATTCTTCCATGGAGGACGGACCGGATGCGTGCGCACATCTGGCGAGGGCGGCGGCGGCGCTTGCCGTGCTATCGCTTCTTCCCGTCGCCCTGCACGGATCTGCTCCCTCTCATGCGTCCGCCGTCCTCCCACCTATTTCGTCGCTCGTCCCTTCGGCCGATTCCGCCGGAGTCTTCCCGTGGTCGTCCCCTCTGTTCGCGGCGTTCCGCTACGACCGGGGGCAGGTGCTCGGCACATACGTCCAATTCGCCTATGATGATTCGAGCGGGACCGTCCGATCCGTCCTCGGGCTGGCCGGGGACGCGCCGGTCCTCTACATCGGTTCGATTGAGATCGCCGGTTTCGCCCCGGCACGCGGGGCTTCCGCGCACGGTCCGACGTTCCAAGCGGAGGGATACCTCGCCACAATCACGGCCCACGACGACCCGACCGCCCTCCTCGAGATTCGGACGGACGTCGCGCGCACGGCCGCGATCGAGCTTCCCGCGGGTGCGACGAACATCTCCGTCCAGACGGCTCCCGGCTCGTGGCCGGCCTCCTCGGTTTCTTACACAGTCGGCGACGAACAAGCTCGATTCCTCCTGGGGGCGGGCTCGTTCAGCGTCCAGGGGATCCGAGTCGTGGCGAAGATGGCTGATGCGGACCTCCTCGTGTTCAAGTCCGTGCCGCCGTCCGCGGAGAATCGCGGGGAATGGCTCGCGCTCCTCGATGCGATCGGCGCGGGACATATCGTGGCCGAACTCGACCTCGTGGCCACGGCGGACGGCGGCTGGGTCCAGAACGCGGTCCAGTACCGTCTCGGGGTTTCCGGGTGGGCGCTCGATGTCGAACCGGGCCACGCGTCCGTGCAGGTGGATTCCCTTCTGCCTGGGGGTGCCACGGTCCTGCTCGCATTCGATCCGGCCACGATGCCCTTCAACGCGCCGACGGAACTCCAGATCCGAGCCAACGCCGGGGAAGCGAATCGGACGGAGAGTCCCCTCGCCCTCTTCTCGAGCGAGCCGCGGTCGCGCGGTGCTTCGTATTCCGTCCTCTCGTTCCCCGGGACAGTCGTCGCTCTCTATCTGCCATCCCTTGCGGCGGTCTCCATCGAAGTCGTGAGTTCGCGGCCGAATGCCCTTCCGGCCGGCCTCCAGGCGGACAGCGAGATCGCGATGATCGCGGCCCTCGCGATCGTGAGCGCGGCGGCGGCCCGCATGCTTCGTCGCAAGAATGAATGAGATCCGTCCACGGCCGATCGCACCGATTCGCGACCGTTCCCACTCCCGGTGCGCGCCTACTTATAGCGGCGCGGCATCGACTGCGCCGATGGCGGCGGGCGACATCTGCGGAGTCCAGGGATGCGGGAAAGACGCTCGGCGATCTCTCTCTACCAAGAAGGTCAAGGAAGCTTTGCCGGATCTCAAACTGATTGGCGAACCCCGACGGACCCATCTGTGCAAGGACCATTACCGCCAGTTCCGCAAGAAAACGAAAAAAGAACGGGAGCTCGACCGGGCCACGTGGCAATGAGGGCCTCTCGGTCTCAGAGCTTCGAGCTCACTCGAACACGATTTCTCGCAACCCGGTCTTCTCGTTGAATCGTCGATTGAAGTGAATCGAGTCGAACCGCTGAATCTGGATCTCGTTGACGACCGCGGTCTTGGCCCGGAACAAGTGGCCGCCGATCGCCGTGCGATCCGGGCGGCCCAGCGAGGCATGGAGGTGGAGGGGCGGATCTCCCCGAAGGGAAATGCTCCCGTGGAGGGCGAGGAGCTCGTGGCGATCGGGGAAGACGGCCTTGTCATAGCCGTTCGCTCCGAAGAAACCGATTTCGAAGTCCCGGAGCATCCCGATGCCCCAGAGGACCGCGCCGCTCTCCAACTGGTTCCCGCGCGCGGCCGCCTCGAGGCTCGGGAACAGATCGTCGCCATCCGAGAGTTTGACGAAGACGGTGTCCCGTTCGCGTCGTGATTCCACGAACTCACCGAGTCAAGAGCGCTTCCGACTTGATCCGGAGGCGGCGCTCGACCGCCTTCGCAAGTTCCTTCGCATTGCTGAACGCCGTGTAGACGCGGCGAGGACGACACGTCGCGATGAAGTCCATCACGTCGTCGAAATCGCCATGGTCGCTCAGCGGGAACTGCGCGTCGACCCCGAACCGCCGCGTGAAGTCGAACATCGCACACCAGCCGCTGACATACGCGGTCCGGAGCCCGATCGACCCGATCCACGACACGCTGTCGTCGAGCGGAGGACGGAGCCACCCAGGGGGCAGGATGTACGCCCGCGGGTCCTTTCGCTCCGATTCCGACAAGGACGATAGCCGACGGTACCGCAGGTCGATCCCATGTCGAACGTAGATATCGGCGAGGTCCGCGATCCGGTCGGCGACCGCGACTTCGACGCCGAGTCGGTTCACGAGGGCGATCAGCTCCTGGCCTTTGCCGAATTCGTAGCCCGCGAGGGCGACCGGTCCGCTCGCGAGCTCCATCTCGAGCCAGTTCAGCAGGTCGGACTCGACCTCCTTCTTCGGAGGGAAGCTGTACCCCGGGCGTCCGTACGTCGCATCGACGATCAGGCTCTGGACGAATTCGGGCCGGGCCTTCCCGCAGGTCGCGCCGCCCTCCGGGTTGAAGTCCCCCGTGTAGAGGAGATCGTCGACTCGGACCATCGCGGAGCCGAACACGTGCCCCGCGTCCTTCAGCACGACGCGGAATCCGTTCAGATCGATTTCCTTGCCGAGGGGCAGCGCATGGCCGGTGCCGCCGCGGCGGACCTTGAGGACGTCCAAGGTCTGGGGCGTCATGATCCCGCCCGACGTCAGATGGTCCATGTGACCGTGGCTGACGACGCTCCCCGGCGTCTTGCGCACGGGATCGAGGATGACTTCCTTCAGGAGGTCCTGGACGAGGAAGCCGCCTTCGTACCGGACGCGCATCAGGACCTCCGGGTGAACACGTACCGCGTGGGCACGCGACGCTTGAGGCCCGTCCAGTACTTGCAACGTTCGCATCGATAGCCGAGGGTCACCGTGCCGCCGTACACCGTCATGTTCCGCACTTTCTTCAGGCGCTCCCCGCACACGGGACATTTCACGAGCGAACGCATCTCGGGGGTGTCGCGGCATCGGATCTCCAGGTTCACGAGGCCCGATTCGATCGCGAGGACCCGCAACCGCGGCTCCCCCACCCGGTACTTCTCATCACTTTTCAGGTCCTTCTCGACGAGGGCCTTCAAGCGCCGCTGGCTGTCCACGATCGGCCGCGTGCTGAAAATCCGATGGAGGGACTCCCGGACCCGAGCGTCGTTCGGGATCCGGTAGGAGGGCATCGGCCGCGAAACGGCCGCGCCCCTACTAAGGTTTCCGGGGTGGTGTACGTTCCGAGTCCCGCGATGGGAGAAGCCGACTCCAAGGATCGCCCCCGACGACGGTCGGAGCCAACGCCAACAAACCCATCATACCGAATCCCGCGACGGGAGTTGGACTCGCGGGAGCGGGGACCAGTCGGTAGACTCCGGACGACGTGGTGAGCCACAACATTCCGTCGAGGCCCATCTCCACATCGAGGATTCCATCCGGCGCGGTCGCGAGGAACGTCTCGCGGATGACCCCGGCTCCGTCGGCGGTCAGAGCGAGCTCGTGGAGGCGATGATCGTTGAAGCTGCCGACGATCAGATGGCCTCTCGACGCGGCGGGGACCGTGGCGGTGTAGAACGCCGCGTTCGTCGGGACGATGACCGGGGTGTAGGCGATGATGGGATCGAGGTACGGCGGCGTCCGGGCGATTCCCCGGACATTCGGCCATCCGTAGTTCCCTCCCGGGACGAGGAGGTTGATTTCGTCGGAGTCCTGCGGTCCGTTCTCCGAGACGTACCCGGCGTGCGTGCTCGGATTCCAGGCGATCCCGAACATGTTTCGATGGCCGAACGTGTAGACATCGGCGTCGGCGCCCGGCCTTCCGACGAAGGGATTGTCCGAAGGCACGGCGCCGTCGGAATTGATCCGCAGCACTTTGCCGTTGGGCCCTGAGAGGTCCTGCGCGAAAGCGGAGTTCGCAGCGTCCCCCACGAGCGTGTACAGCTTTCCATCCGGGCCGAACTCGACCACGCCGGAATTGTGGATCGCGCTCGCCGCGATGCGGTCCCGCATGATGTCCATGCCGCTTCCGACGGACCCGCTGCCGCGAATTCGGACGAGCCGGTTGTACACGGTCCCGTTCGCGGCATCGTCCCGGGTGTAATACGCGTACACGTAGGGACTGTTAGGAAAATTCGGATCGACGGCGAGGCCGAGGAGTCCTTGCTCACCCGAGGAGGCGACTTCCGGGATCGTGAAGAACGTCGAGTCCAGGATTGTCGTATTCCCGAGGACCTGGATGCGGCCGGTGAACCGCTCCGCGAAGAAGACCCGGCCGTCCGGGCTGAAGGCGAGAGCGATAGGCCAAGGGAGCCCGGTGCGGACGGCTGACAGCTGGACCTGGTCACTGACCGGGGCTCCGGGCTGACTCACGGACCACCAGAGGACCGCGAGGCCCGCGGCGCCGACGAGGATCGCGACCAACGCCGCGACGAAGGCCAGACGGCCTCTCGTCTCCATCGCCTCGAAATGGTCGCAACCTCCTTAATTTTCTATGGACTGAGGGGGCCGACAATTGTGCGCAAATCTCCGAACCGAAAAGGGACGGGCGATCGAGATTCCCTCGAACGAGTCACGGCCCAGGTCGTCGACTGCCGCCGCTGCCCGCGCTTGGTCCGATATCGCCAGGAGGTCGCCCGCTCGAAGAGGGCCGCGTTCCGGGATTGGGAGTACTGGGGGCGGCCCGTCCCTGGCTTCGGAGACCCCGGCGCCCGGCTGCTGGTCGTCGGCCTCGCCCCGGCGGCCCACGGAGGGAATCGGACCGGCCGCGTCTTCACGGGAGATCGGAGCGGCGAGTGGTTGTTTGGCGCCCTTCACCGGAACGGATTCGCGAATCAGGCCGCGTCGGTCTCGAAGTCTGACGGCCTTCGGTTGCGCGATTGCTACATCGCCGCCGCGGTGCGATGCGCTCCCCCTGGGAACCGGCCCACGCCGGCGGAGTTCCGCAACTGCCAACCGTATCTCGAGCGCGAGGTGCGGCTCCTCTCCGCCTTGCGCGTAGTCGTCCCGCTCGGGGCGGTCGCCATGAACGCTTTCCTCCGAACCTGGCGGGCCATTGGTCACGATGTGCCGGTCCCAAAGCCTCGGTTCGGGCATGGGGTGACCCTCTCCCTGCCGCCGATCGAACTGGTTGCCTCGTATCATCCGAGCCAGCGGAACACCCAGACCGGCCTGCTCACGGAACCGATGTTCGACGGAGTATTTCGGGAGGCGCTGCGTCTCTTGGAGGGAGGCCGTGAGCAGATTTTCTCCAGGGAAGCTGCGGGTTAACCTTATTTAAGGTTGATATCGCTTTCGCGGGAAAAGTCCCAAAAAGGCTTTAGACGACCGGAGGCTCCCTCGCCCATGGCGGTGCCGCGCCGCGTCTTAATCATGGGGGCCGCCGGAAGGGACTTCCACAACTTCAACGTCATTTTCCGCGATGACCCTTCGGTTCAGGTCGTCGCCTTCACCGCCACCCAGATCCCCGGCATCGAGAGTCGCAAGTATCCCGCCTCCCTCGCGGGCCCGCGGTATCCGGAGGGCATCCCCATCTTCCCGGAGGAGGAGCTGGCGAAGCTCATCCCGAAGTTGGCCGTCGAGACGTGCGTCTTCTCCTACTCCGACGTCGACTACGGCCACATCGGACATCTGATCGCCCTCGCGAACGCCCACGGGGCGGACTTCCTCCTGCTCGGGGCGCAGCGGACGATGCTCCAGGCGAACGTCCCGGTCATCGCGATCTGCGCCGTCCGCACCGGGAGCGGGAAGAGCCAGACGACCCGGCGGGTGGCAGGGATCCTCCTAGCCCATGGCAAGAAGGTGGTCGTGGTCCGCCATCCCATGCCGTACGGGGACCTCGCCTCCCAGGCGGTGGAACGCTTCGCGACCTACGCGGATCTCGACCGATACGAGACGACGATCGAGGAGCGGGAGGAGTACGAGCCCCACATCGACAAGGGGACCGTGGTCTATGCCGGGGTCGATTACGAGAAGATCCTTCGGCAGGCGGAGCGGGAGGCCGAGATCCTCTTGTGGGACGGAGGGAACAACGACACCCCGTTCTTCCGGCCGAACCTCCACATCGTGATCGCCGACCCCCTCCGGCCCGGCCACGAGCTTTCCTACTATCCTGGGGAGACGAACCTCCGGATGGCGGATGTCGTCGTGATCAACAAGGTCGACACGGCGACGCCGGAGAACGTGGAGATCGTGAAGGGAAACATTCGCACCGTCAATCCCGATGCCGTCATCGTCGAGGCGGCGTCGCCCATCACCGCGGACGAGGCCCATTTGATCCGCGGCAAGAGGGTGCTCGCCATCGAGGATGGACCGACCTTGACCCATGGCGGGATGGAATACGGCGCCGCGTATCTCGCCGCCCAGCGATTCGGCGCCGCCGAGATCGTCAGCGCGGTCGGCCACGCGGTCGGTTCGATCCGGGAGACGTACAAGAAATATCCGAACTCCCGGAAGGTCCTCCCGGCCATGGGCTATGGCCCGAAGCAGATCAAAGAACTCGAGGAGACGATCGACGCGACTCCCTGCGACGTCGTCGTGAGCGGGACGCCGATCGACCTCAGCCGCGTCCTGAGGACGAAGAAGCCCGTGGTCCACGTGCGCTACGAGCTCGACGAGATCGGCCATCCGAATCTCGAAGACGTCCTCCGGGACTGGGAGATCATCTGACCGTCAGGCCCTCGCGCGGACCCAAGGGACCTTCTCGGGATTTAGCCGATAGTAATCGTACAGGATGGCGACGGCCATCGCGACGGCGAAGATCGCCCAATCGGCGGGATTTCTGACCGTGAAGACGAAACCGCTGAGCATGGCCGGGACGAACAGGATCGCGAGGAAGGCGGTCCAGACGAGCCCTCGGACGACGCCGCTCCTTGGATTGAATCCCTTTCGTTCCAGGATCTCGGGGAGGACGACAAAGGGTCCGATGATGGAGGCGCTGATCGCTCCGTAGAGCAGGATCGTGGCGACGATGACGTCCATCGTCCGACCGATGGCCGCAGCGGGCTTGAAACTTCGGGCATCCTCTGCGCACTCTCTTTAATGGGTGGCGCTTTCCCGATGGGAGAGCGGCGGAAATGCGACTCGCGGTCATCGGGGCCGGGGAGATGGGGCACGGCATCGCGGAACTCGCGGCCCTTCATGGCCACGATGTCACCCTCCGGGACGTCAAACAGGAGTTTCTCGACCGCGGTATGGAGCGCATTCGCTGGTCCCTCGGCAAGCTCGTCGACAAGAACCAGATCGGGCGGAGCCAGATGGAGGACGCCCTCGGTCGGATTCACGTCACGCTCGACCTCGCCCACGCGTGCCGCGGAGCCGACATCGCGATCGAAGCGGTGTTCGAGGACGTCGACCTCAAGAAGCGCGTCTTCCAGGAGCTGGATGAGGCTGCCCCCAAGAAAACGATCTTCGCGTCGAACACATCCGCCCTCCGGATCACGAACATGGCCTCCGTCACGAAGCGCCCGGAGAAAGTGGTCGGCATGCACTTCTTCAATCCGCCGATGCTCATGCCCCTCGTGGAAGTGATCCGAGCCGACACCACGAGCGAGGCGACACTCACGGCCGCCGTCGACCTGGCCAAGTCCCTCGGCAAGACGGTCGTCGTCGTGAAGAAGGACGTGCCCGGGTTCATCACGACTCGCGTCCTCGGCCCGTACTTCGAAGAGGCCGCGTGGATCCACGATACGGAAGGCATCGCGATCGAGACGATCGACGCCGCGATGCGGTTCCGGGCAGGCTTCCCGATGGGTCCGTTCGAGCTCGCGGACCAGGTCGGCATCGATGTGCTGCATCACCTGATCAAGAACGCGAATCGACCGGTCCCGCGGAGCGTTCAAACGCTGATCGATGGTAAGAAATTCGGGCGCAAGGCCGACGAAGGGTACTACTCGTACAAGGGTGGCCGGCCGGCTCTGAGGCCGGACATGGGGAGCGGATTCGATCCGATTCGGATTCTCGCGCCAATGATCAACGAGGCGGCGGAACTCGTCGCCCTCGATGTCGCGAACCCCGCAGAGATCGACGAGGCGATGCGCCTCGGCACCGCGTTTCCCGATGGACCGCTGGCGATGGCCGACAAGTTGGGCATTGACACGGTGCTGTCGGCCCTCCGCGATCACCCCCGGTCGAAGCCCGCCGCGATCCTATCCGAGATGGTGGCGCGCGGGGACCTCGGGGCCAAGTCCGGGAAGGGATTCTACGAACACCGAAGGGAGCGCGAGATGATGACGCAGGGCACCCTCTTGATCGCGAAGGATCCGGCGACGCACGTGGCGACGATCACGATCAACCGCGCCGACTCTCTGAACACCCTCACGCCGGAGTTCTTCGAGGACTTCGATCGGGCTCTCGGGGAGCTGCAGGCCGACGAGACGGTCCGATGCGTCGTGATCATCGGCGCCGGAGACCGGGCGTTCAGCGCCGGGGCGGACTTGACCTCCTTCACGGAAGTCTCGAAGGCGTTCAAGGTGTGGCGGTCCTCCCGTCGCTCGCAGGAGGTCTTCCTCCGGCTCGCCAATTTCCCCAAGCCGACCGTCGCGGCGATCAACGGCCATTGTTTCGGAGGAGGCCTCGAACTGGCCCTGGCGTGCGATTTTCGGATCGCTGCGAAGCGAGCGAGGTTCGGGCAGACCGAGGTCAATCTGGGCCTCGTGCCCGGCGCCGGCGGGAGCCAGAGGCTCGTCCGGCTCCTCGGCCAAGCGAAGGCAAAGGAGCTCGTGATGTTGGGGAGCCGTCTCACGGCCGATGAGGCAGCCTCGTTCGGCGTCGTGACGAAGGCCGTCGAGAACGAAGCGTTCGCGGCAGAGGTCCGCGCACTCTCCGAGAAACTCGCGAAGCAGGCGCCGATCGCAATCCAGCTCGCGAAGGTCCTCTTGAACCGCGCAACCGACACCCCGGTCGACGCGGCCCTGGAGATGGAGGCGATGGCGTTCGGCCTCGTCACCTCATCCGAGGACGTCTTCGAAGGGCTGCAGGCTTTCCTGGAGAAGCGAGAGCCGAAATTCAAGGGCGAATGACGCCGGCTCTCCGGAGTCCTCATCGGGCAACGATGCCCTTCTTCGAAAGTCCCGTGATCTGCCTTGCGCTGAAACCGAGGGACCGCAGAATCTCCTCCGTGTGTTCGCCTTTCTTCGGGACGCGGACGGGGTTCGCGGTGGTCGTCACGGCGTGTTTCGCGGGATGGGCGATGACCCGCCGCTTTCCGAGTCCGGGGATGTCCACGGCCGGGAGGAGGTTGCGGGCGGCGACGTGCGGATCTTCCACGACTTCGGGGAGGCGCTTGACCGGGGCGATCGGAAGTCGTTCGGGTTCGAAGAGGCGCTCCCACTCCGCCAGCGTCTTCTCGCGGAACCTGGCGGCGAGGGTCTTCGCGACCGCGGCCCGGTCGGGTTCCTCCGCGAACTGGCGCTCGGACAGTTCCGGCGCCCCGACGAGCTCGCACATGCGGACCCAGAACTTCGGTTCGACCGCGGACACGGAGAGCCATCGGCCGTCCCTCGTTTCGTAGAGGGCGTAGAACGGGAAGGTGCCGGTGAGGAGCGTCTCGCCCGCGATCGGCTCCTCGCCGGTCGCAAAGTATCGGGCCAATCCGAGGACCATGAGTGCGATCGTGGTGTCGTAGATCGAGAGGTCGATGAACTCGCCGCGGCCGGTGCGGTCCCTCGTCCGAAGCGCCGCGAGGATCGCCAGCGCGGCATTGAAGCCTCCCGCGAGGTCGGCGATCGGCACGCCCGGGATCGCGGGACGGGGATCCGAGCCGCTCCGGGTCACGGCCAGGATGCCGGCGAGGGCCTCGAAATTCAAGTCGTGGCCGGGGAGGTCCTTGTACGGGCCGGTCTGGCCGTATCCGGAGAAGGAGCAGTAGACGATGCGGGGATTCATCATCGCGAGGTCGTCGTACGAGGCGCCGAGCCGGGCCATGACCCCGGGCCGGAACTGCTCCACGACCACGTCGGCGCGGCGGCTGAGTTGGCGCAGGATGTCCTGGCCTTCCGACGTCTTCAGGTCCACCGCGAGAGACCGTTTCCCGCGGTTCACCATGAGGAACGGGTAGGACGTGCCATCGACCAGCGGCGGGACCGACCGCATGTAGTCGCCCAATGCTGGATCCTCGATCTTGATCACGTCCGCCCCGAGGTTCGCGAGGAGCTGGGTGCAAAACGGGCCCGGGAGGAGCCGGGTGAAATCCAGCACGACGAGGCCCTCGAGGGCAGCGACCAACGCGCGCGACATCCGGGAGCGGGCTTTGAACCTTGCTCCGGGGAGTCGCGCCCCTAAGGGGATGAGTCGTTCGCGGCCATCCGCAATCGATCGATGAGAACCCTTGGCCAACCTTCTTATTCCGCGCGGTCAATGGTCTCGACTGGAGACTCTCTCATGCGAGACGCCGTCATCGTCGAGGCCGTTCGCACCCCCATCGGGAAGCGCGGCGGCGCCTTGAAGGACTGGAGGCCGGACGATCTGGCCGCGTTCACCCTCCGCGCCCTTGTCGACCGCGCCGGGGTGGAGCCGAAGCTCGTCGAGGACGTGGTCCTCGGCTGCGTCACGCAGGTCGACGAACAAGGCGTGAACATCGGCCGCCTCGCGCCCCTCATCGCCGGCTTCCCGGAGTCCGTCCCGGGGACGAGCGTGAACCGCATGTGCGCCTCGGGCCTGCAGGCGTTCAACTTCGCATCGATGGAAATCATGACGGACCAGGCGGACGTCGTGATCGCCGGGGGCGTGGAATCGATGTCCCGGGTGCCCCTCGGGTCCGACGGCGGGGCCCTGAGCCCGAAACTCCTCGAGAAATACGAGATCGTCCAGCAGGGGATCTCCGCCGACCTCGTGGCGGACAAATATGGCGTCACGCGGGAACAGATGGATGAGTTTTCACTGTGGTCCCACCGAAAAGCGATCCGGGCAATCGACGAGGGGCGGTTCAAGCGGGAGATCGAGCCGGTCCCGGTCCTCGATGAGAACGGATCGAAGCGGATGTTCGACACCGATGAACACCCGCGACGGAACACGTCCTTGGAGAAACTCGCATCCCTCCCGCCCGCCTTCAAGGCGGACGGACGGATCACCGCGGGCAACTCGAGCGGGATCAACGACGGGGCCTGTGCCCTCTTGGTCACGAACCCTGACGCCGCGAAGCGATTGAAATTGGAACCGAGGGCGCGGGTGGTCTCGACCGGCGTCGCGGGCACGAACCCCACGATCATGCTCGACGGGACGATTCCGGCGATCCGAAAGGCCTTGGCGCGCGCCGACCTGAAGGCCGACGACATCGACCTTTGGGAGGTCAACGAGGCCTTCGCTTCCGTGCCGATTGCGACCCGCGAGACGATCGGATTCGAGGATGCGCGGCTGAACGTCAACGGCGGAGCGATCGGGCTCGGCCATCCGCTCGGCATGAGCGGCGCCCGATTGATCACGACGATGCTCCATGAGATGGAACGGCGGGACCTTCACCGGGGACTGGCGACGCTGTGCATCGGGTTCGGGATGGGCGTCGCGACGATCATCGAGCGTCCGGCATAGTGCCCATTCGTGCCCCCGGGGCGTACCGAAATCCGATTGCAAAATCGAACATTCTGAGCGACAAGTATATTGCCCGTCCGCGGGGATGGGAAGGGCGAAGTCGGAGTAGCCGGTCTCCGTGGACCTCATCGCTTGGGCCGTATTGATCTCGTTCGAGGGAATCATCGGCAGTGTCGCGGTCCTGCTGGTCCTCACTTTCGCTTCCTTCTCTCGCATGGAAAAGAACGTCCGCCGGGCGCGGATGTTCATCATGGCGGACCGGATCCAGCGTTTCATCGGAGCGCTCACGCTCGGGTTCGTCGTGCTCGCGGTGACGTTCGCCGGGAGCTTGGTTGGAGTGGTTCTCCCCGCAGCCGTGGTCGGCGGCGCGTTCTTCTTCTTCCTTGGGACGATCGCGTATGGGATTGTCGAGCTCTATTTCATCGTTCGACCGCGGCGGAGCGTCCGGGCGCCGGGGACATCGGCGCTCTCGGGGCTGCGGCGAGGACCCTCTCTGAAGCCGGTCCCAATCGAAGCAACGGAGGAGGAAGGGGATGCCGCGAGCTGAGCTTCGTCCGGAGGCGTTGGATCTGGGTACGAAAAGCCTAGAGGGCATCGAGGCCCAGCTGGACGAGGTCCTCCAACAGCTCCGGCGAAAGGTCCGAGGCGTCCGCGGTTCCGTCGTCGCCGACTCCAACGGACTGACGATCGCCTCCGACATCCGCGAGGGCGTGAGCCCCGCGACGCTGGCCGCGATGAGCACCCTGATCGCCCAGTCGGCGGGGAGCGTCTTCGAGAACATCGAGATGCCAGGACCCGATCTCATCATGATGGAAGGCCCGGAGTCCAACGTCGTGGTGATCCACATCGCCCTCGCCGACGTGACGCTGCTGACCCTGATGGACAGGTCGACGAACCTCGGAGTGCTGAAGATCGAGGTCGGCCGCGCGGCGAGGGGCATCTCGTCCGCGCTGGGATTCACCTCCTCGAAGGACCGGACCAGCCTCTCGGAGCTCTTCATCATGACGAAGGGCGGCCTATTGATTCGGCATTATTCCGATAGCCTGCGGACGGACCTCGACCGAGACGCCCTGAGCGGCATGCTGGTCGCCGTCCAGGAATTCGTGAAGCAGACCCTCGCCTCGAAACCGGGCGCGTTGAATCAGCTCCGGTACGGGGCGCACAGCATCTTCTTCTTCCGCGGCACGTACACAATCGCGGCCGCGGTGGCCAAAGAAAGCGACGCAGAGGCCCTCCAATACCATATCCTCGACGCCTTGCAGGATTTCGAAGATCGATACGCCGCTACCTTGGAATCGTGGAACGGCGATGTCGCGGCATTCCCGGGACTCGATGGCTGTTTCGAGAAAGTGATCAAGGGCTAGGCCTCTCCGGATCCGGCCGGCGCCTTCGGGGACGTAGGTGGAGAAGGTGCGCTTGTCTCGAGGCGCCTGCCGAGAGAACTTGTTGAGAATCATGGATCGGTTGAGGACGAGCCCGTGGCCCGCTCTACGATCCGAAGCTGACCTCGATTAGTCGACGATCCACGACGAGCGTGTCCACCGCGCGGATCGTGATGACGGCGACGCCGGAGGCCACCGCGGTCGTGACGCCTGCGCCGACATTCCGGAACGTCTCATTGAACCAGACTGCATAGGCCGCCGCGTTCGCGGAAGTCACGCGGAACGTGACTCCCTGGTACCAGTACAGCCACTGGTTGAGGCGGCAGCCGTTGAGGCGCACGTTGTCCTTGGTCTGGAACCCGAGCCAGTTTTGGACGTTGCCCGCGGTCACCTGCGCGTCGATGGTGGCGGTGGCGATTGACAGCTGCGCCGTGGACCGGTCCGCGTTGAACTTCGCGTCCACGAAGTCCCGCACCGTCCAGTTGTCCTGCGCCCATTGTGCGTAGTTGGCGGCGTTAACCAGCGAAGGCCGTATCGCGGTGACGCCCGCCGGCTTGGCGGCGCCCTGGGCGGCCCAGTATTCGAAATCCAACCGTCCCGACGTGATGTCCGTGGACGTTTGGCCTAGCGGGGCTTTTTGGATCGACTGCGTGAGCAGGTCCCGGCCGATGACGCGCCCTTCGACGGTCTCAAACCCGGTTCCGGTCGCGATCTGCGGTGCCCCGACGAGGGTGGGGAAGGTGGCCGAGAGGCCGAGTCCGTCCCCGGTCTCGCGGTAGGATAGAGGCATCGGCCGCCACAGGGTGGTGCTCGTGCCTTGCCGTACGTTGATTGCGCCGGCTTCCATCCGGAGGGTCTGGGCCGGGTAGCGAGTCGCCCCGAGGGTCAATTGGAGTGCGCCGAACGACGAGTCCGAGGTCGACTTAAGGCCGCACACGAACGCGCTCAGGTAGCGCCGGCTGATCTCGTAGTAGACCCAGCGAATGTCATTCGCGGTCACGGCGTGGTAGTACGTGCCTCCCGTGTTCGCGGCGATCGTCTTCATAAGCGGTTCGTCGATGTCCGCTCCCAAGCCGATCGTGTAGATCGTGATGCCTAGCGTGGCGGCCCTCTTAGATTCGGAGATGGCCAGCGCGTCACTCGCCCCACCGGAATTCGAGCTGCAAGGCGGGGAGGGAACACACGCGGTGTTCTGGCCGTCGGTCAGGAGGATCAAGTTCTTCGCATGGGTCGGGTCCCCGTGCGCGACGAATTCATCGTTCGCGATCTTGATCGCCACGCCGAAATTCGTGCTGCCCGACGAGTCGATCGTGGTCAGGTCCGCTTGGGGACTGACGTACATCATCTCGCCGTTCGGGGGATAGTTGAGGAGGTGCGCGGGCCCTCCGATGTTCGCGCGAGTGAAGGCCGCGTTGTCGTCGAAGTCAATGCTCGCGACGCGGTCCGGCGGAATGAGGTTCCTCATGTATTCCTGGGCCGAGGAGATTCGGAGGTTCGACGGGTCGTTCCATACCATCGACCCGGAGCTGTCGATCGCGAGGATGACGTCCTGATCGATGTGGGTGACCTCGGCCTGGAACAACTTCGGGACGTACTGGAACGAGACGGCGATCGAGGTGCCGTTCGCAGGGTCGAATCGCAGGCTCCCCTGTTTCGCCGTGGAGAACGGCGACACCGCGTCCGTCCCGATCGGGACCGGGATGGAGAACTGGGACCCGTCGACGGCGGCGAGTTGGGTCGCGAGTCGGAGCCGCTCGAAGGCGTCGATTGCGGCGCGCGAGGTCGCCCATTCCGCGTTGTATTCCTGTGCCGGGACGACCTCAACGACCGTGAGCTGGATGAACAGCAGGATGACGAGCAGCGTGAACATCGTCGCGACGGTGGAGGCAACGCCTTCGGAATCCTCGCGCAAGGGAAGAGGCATAGACGACTCTCGAGCAGTCGTCCGGGCGCTCATTAAAACGTTTCCGTCCGAAAATCATTCGTGATTGGGATTGCTCGGCGGACCAAGGAGATTTGGAATTCCACCATGGAGCCCCTTCGAGACGCCTCGCAGGTTCACCGACACCCGCGGTTCTGGATGGAGGAGCGGTTGAGTGTGCCTCAGGAGTTTGCGGTCGGATTCGCCCTGGCGGGAGCGGCCCGTGCGAGCGTCCGATGCGTCAAGCTTTTCAACGGCGGCTCTTCTCGCCAGGCGTGTTTCAACCCTGGCGGTCCTTCCCGACGATGGTCGCCAGCGGCCTCGTCATCGGATTCGTGACGGGCGGGTTTCCGGCCTATTCGAGAGAAATCTCCCAGATTGCCTTGGGCCTCGGGATGACCTTCGCGATGACGGAGATCTCGTTTTCAGGGATCTCCCCCCGACAGGAGTTCCGTCGGTTCCTCGCCTCCCTGGTGATCACCTACGGAGCGCTCAGCGGACTGATCCTCCTGTTCGCGTTCCTGACTGCGGATGCCGGGATCCACGACGGTTGGGTCCTCATGGCGTCCGTCCCTCCCGCCATCGCCGTGGTGCCCATCACCGCATACCTCAAGGGCGACACCCGGCGGACGGTCATCTCCCTGGCCATCCTGTACTTGATCGGCCTTCTC
>VBLS01000289.1 GCA_005878635.1 Methanobacteriota archaeon
GAGCCAAGTTCCCGTCCCGCACCCGACGTCTACCACGGATTTGGGTCGCGTCAATTCCGCCAAGATTGGAACAATCGCCTCGGCCGACTGGATTGAATCGGGTTCCTGAGCGGCGTAAAATTTCCTCGAGTAGGGCTGTCCTCGAATGCCGTTATCATACTGATTGTCGCGTCTCAACGAACGGCCTCGATGCGGTTACAAGGCAGCAGCACGAGATACTCTTGTCGGCTCCGCGTTTTAATTCCGAGGCGTCCGACACTTCAAATATCGCCCTCCTCATCCTTCGCGCCGTGGGACGATGAAGGTCGTCGGCGGCTCCGCCTCCGTCTCTCTCGCGAAAGGGATTGCCCGCGAGCTTAAGGCTGCGTTTGTCGACGTCGCATTCGAAAAGCACTCCGGCGGCTTCCCGGATAGCGAACGATATGTGCGCTTACTAGGGCCCGTCGGCGGCGAGCACGTCATCCTCGTACAGACGACCCATCCCGACGCGATGGTCGTCGAGTTCCTCATGCTCGCCGACGCGATTCGAGACGCTGGTGCCCGTCGCCTCACCGCGGTCGTACCCTACTTCGGATACGGCCGTCAGGACAAGCGCTTCCTCGAGGGCGAGGCTGTATCCGCGAAGGCGATTGGGAAGCACGTCGCAGCTGACGCGGACGAGCTCCTCACCATGGCTGTCCACAATCCCGACGTCCTCAAGACCTTCTCGATTCCCGCCGTAGACGTCGACGGAATCCCGGCCCTCGGGCGTTATCTCAAGGGAGTTGACGTCGACATGCTCATCGCGCCGGACGACAACGCGATCCGGTTTGCGAAAACTGCGTCCGCGATTTGCGGCAAGCGGTACGATTACCTTGAGAAGAAGCGAATCGACTCTCACACGGTAGAGATTACGCCCAAGAAACTCGATGTCCGTGGCAAGTCGATCGCGATCGTCGACGACGTCATCTCGACGGGTGGCACGATCGGAACAGTGACCAAGGAACTTCGATCGCAGGGCGCGCGACGGGTGATTGCGGCCTGCGTCCACGGCCTCTTCGTCGACAACGCCGAGGCGAACCTGAAGGCCTGCGACGACGTGATCGCGACGGACACGATCCAGTCCGAGTTCACGAAGGGGAGCGTCGCGCCGGAATCCGCGGCGGCGATCCGGGCCCTCGGCTGACGCTCAGATTGAAGCGTAGGCTTGCATCGTGAAGGCGAGCAGCAGGCCGGCCCATACGAACAGGCCGATGT
>VBLS01000290.1 GCA_005878635.1 Methanobacteriota archaeon
GATCACGAGCCTGAAGTTCGACCAAGTCGTCGCCCTCGAATCTCCCGACTTCCCGTCCTTATCGATGATCTACGCGAAGAAGCCGAAGTTCCCCGCGCGCGTCTACGCGTCGAAGGTCCCGAAGCTCGCGATTTTCATCTGCGAGATGCCGCTCCCGATGAGCACGCATCGGCCCGTCGCGTATACCCTCCTGAAGTGGGCGAAGGACCACGGGTGCCGGCAGATCGTGCCCCTCGAAGGCTTGCCCGCCGTCGCCGAGGTGCCGATCTCGGGCGAGCCGCAGGTGTGGGGGGTCGGGAGCACGGACCGGGCCCGCGCGGAACTGGAGAAGCGCGAGATTCCGCAGCTCGAGTCCGGGATGATCGCCGGGGTGACGGGTGTCCTCTTGAACGAGGGACGGTGGCGGGACGTCGATGTGATTGCCCTCCTCGCGGAGGCCCGGCTCTCCGTCCCGGATGCCACGGCGGCCGTGTCCCTCGTCCGGGTGCTCGACACCCTGCTGCCGGAGATCTCGATCGACCTCGAGCCGTTGCAGCACCAGGCGAAGCTGCTCGAGGAGCACCTGACGAAGCTGAAGCAGCAAGCCCGATCCGTCGTCCCGCCGGAGCCGATCCCGTCCGAGATGTACCGCTGAGTGGGCCACCTGAACCCCCCCGCGCGACGATCGGGCTCAGACGAGTTCGCCCAGCTGGCGCATCCGGTCCATCGCTCCCCGGCTGAAGGCGAGCACGTCCCGCAGGGCGAGGAAGACCGCGATCGCGAGCAAGAAGCTCA
>VBLS01000016.1 GCA_005878635.1 Methanobacteriota archaeon
GAATTCGCTCGGCGGCAGGAGGCGGAAGTCGATCTGCAGGGAGAGGGTGAAGGTCTTCGCCCGACCTGGGCCTACCGAGATCGAGGCCGGATGGGACAGCGTGAGGCTGCCATCGTCCTCCGTCGGCGTTCGGAACGCGTCGGAGATCGAGAAGGTCTTCGTCGAGGTGCCTTTGTTCCGGACCTCCAAGTTGAAGGAGTACGTCTTCACTGCGGTCCGGTCGCTCTCTCGGACGCCGAAGGTCGCGCTCCCGGGGACGACGACCGAGGAGACGTCGGCCGCGACGTCGACGCGCACGCGTCCCGCGCCCATCAGGGCCACGGGGTAGACTTCGCCGCCCCGCTCCGCATCCGTCGCGGTGTTCATCAGGACGTCCTTGATCTCCTGCACGCTCCAGGTCGGGTGCAGCTGGCGGAGCAGCGCGGCGGCTCCCGCGACGTGCGGGGACGCCATCGAGGTGCCGGACAGGTTGATCCCGTCATCGCCGCTCCCGGCGAGCGCCGAGAAGATGTTGCCGCCCGGCGCCGTGATGTCCGGCTTCAGGGCCGAATCCCCGAACCGAGGTCCGCGGGAGGTGAAGCCCTGCAGGCGGTTCGGGATCGAGAGGGTGTTGGCCGGGTCCATCGTGAACGTCGTGCCCGCGCCGATCGCGCCCGAGACCGCGATCCCGTCGAGGTTCCCGATCATGACGCCGGGGATCGTGATGCCGGCCCCGCTGCCGCCCATGACGATCGGGTCCGCGGCGGGGATTTGGTTGTACACGACCACGGCGGACGCGCCCGCGTTCTGCGCGTTCAGGACCTTCGTCCGGAAGGTGCAGACGCCGCGCTCGATCAAGGGGATCTTCCCGGTCAGGGAGCCCGCGGGTAGGGCGCTGCAGGCCCTCGCGTCCGGCGAGCCGACGGCCCCGAGCTGGACGGCCGGGCCGCTCACGGTGCCGGTTACAGCGAGGGGGACGGTGAGGGCGCCCTCGAGCGATTCCTTGTCCCCGTCCGCGCCGTTGCTCCCGGCGACGGCCACGAGTTGCACCGTCACGCCGGGATCGTTGCCGGCCGCGACGCTGATCGCGTCGGAGGCGACGGCGGGGGATCCGGCGAAGTAGGGATGGTTCCCCGAGTTGCCCGCGGAAGCGACGACGACGGTGCCGAGGGCCGCCGCGGCGTTCGATGCGACCGCCGTCATGTCCGTGTTGCGGCCGTAGGGGCTGCCGAGGGACATGTTGATCACGTCGACGTGGTCCGACGTGTCTCCGTCGCCGTTCGGGTCGACCGCCATTTCAATCGCGGCCGCGACGTTCGCGGAGCTCGTCGATCCGAGCGCGAACACCTTGTAGATCAGGAGGGACGCGCCCGGCGCGACGCCGTGGGCCACCTTCGAGGTCCCGATGCCCGCGGTGATGCCGGCGACGTGCGTCCCGTGTCCTTCGACGTCGAGCGGGTCCGCGTCCGGCACGGGGATGCTGCTGCAGATGCCCGGGCTCGGCGGGACCGCGGGGCAATTGGAATCGTACCATTCGCCGACGAGGTCCGTCCCGCCAATCACCTTCGCGGTGGGGAACGTCCCCGGCTCGATGACGGTCGGATCGTTCGCGGCGTAGTCGGCCGGGTTGCCGCTGCCGCCGAGGTCCGCGTGGGTGTAATCGATCCCGGTGTCGATGATCGCGATGCGCATGCCGGTGCCGTCGGCCCCGAGGTCGGCGTAGCTCTCGCCGCCGAGGATGAACGGCACGCTGTTGTCGAGGCTCGGCGAGGCGCTCTGCACGGGGACGAGCCGCGCCACTCCGGGGATCGAGAGGGCGCGGATCAGGGTCGCCCGGTCCGCCATCACGTCGAAGCCGTTGAACACGATGCGATATTCATGGAGAATCTGGACGCCGGCGGCGAGGAGGCCCGCCTTGACGGCGGCTTGGGATTGCCGCAAGGAGGCGACGAACGACTTCTGTCCCGCCGCGTCGAGAGCCGCCCGGCCATTGTCGATCCGCGACTGCTGTTCCGCGGCAAGCGAATTCCCCTCCAGGGAAACGACCATCTCGACCTGGCCGCGAGCATTCAATCCGAGCGGGATCATCGCCTTCGTCAGGCCTAGATCCGTGATCGGTTGCGCCCGATCGCCGAACGCATTCGCCAGGTGCGCCCAATTCAGCGCGGACGTCCCGACGACCGCCGTCGCCACGGCTTGGACCGGCACGACGCCGATCGATGCGACCATCACGAAAGCCAACACAATTGCCGGGAGCCGCCGAACCGAGTTTAGAGCTCCCGCACGTACTCCAAATTGCATTTTGATTTCCCCTCCCCGCGAGGACACGAGCCCGTTGGGCGGGAGCCGATACGTTGAGTGACTTCAAAAAGCATTCCCCCAATCGGATCGCGTATTATCAGGAGGAGAAACAGGACGACCGATTGCGTCGACTCGACGTTGTTCCGACGATCCTACGTCGCGAATCTTCCGCGCGGACCGCATCTGCGGTGTCCCGAACGTCCCGAAACCTCGAGTCAACCCTAATATCGAGGAAGCGTTGCCATTTCGCCGTGAGCGAGGCGTCGGTCGAACGGCTGCGTAAGTTCCTCCTGCCCCTCGAACTCGCCGAGGCGGAGCTGAAGACGAAACCCGCGGCCGCGGTGATGATCATCTTGAGGGAAGGGCCCGAAGGCCTCGAGGTCCTCCTCGGGGAACGACGGAAGCGCGAAGGCGATCCTTGGTCCGGTCAGATCGGCCTCCCGGGCGGCCGGCATCACGTCGAGGATGGGACCCTCCTGAGCACCGCGCTGCGGGAGACGCGAGAGGAGGTCGGCATCGACGTCGGGAGCGCCGCGGAGACGTTAGGTCACATGGCCCCGCGGGCCCCCGGCAACAAGCCCGAGTTGCTCGTCGTCCCCTACGTGGCCCTCGCGACCGCGCCGCTCGAAGCGACCCCGGGGCCGGAGATGACCTCGGTCTTCTGGGTCCCCCTGTCGGCGTTGCCGGCGACCCAGGGGAAGACCCTCGTGCCGACGATCCTCGGCGAACTGAACGTCCCGTCGTACACGTCGGGCGACCGCCTCATCTGGGGCTTCACCTATCGCATCCTCGAGGAGCTCCTCGTCTTCGTGGGACTCAGCGCCTGATGGCGAAGCGAACGTCGATACGATCTCAGCAGCTGCTGGCCCTCGAGGCGGGTGGCGTGCACATCCTCAGCGTATACAAGTGGGTGCCACAGTCAGGGACCGTTGCGCTCAGGTCATGCTGGGAGGATGCTCCGGAGGGAACCCCGAAGTCCTCGGCCGCGGCGGAGGAGCCGTCGATGTTCAGGTGCACCGTCACCAGGCCGGCCGCTCCCCCTTGATTGGTCAACGTGAAAACCGAGTTCACGGTCCGCGTCATCGTCGACGGCTCGCAGTCGGAGATGGAGAATTGCGGATCGGCCAACCGGACGCTCGGTTTTGGCGTGGCGGCGAGGACGGCGAAAGACAGGGCCCCCGCGAGGAGGATGGAGAGCCCCTTCGTGATGTGGTGACCCGCCGGACCCCGCGAGACGAACAGGTGGTACGGTCCGGTACCGTCCCGTGGAGGGAGAAGCCCTGAGTTCAATTGGGTCGTGGTCGCCCCTCCGACTTGGATAACACGGACGCGGGGATAGGCCTTCGCCGATTCGCCCGGCACGCAGAAATCTCAGCGCTTGAGGTCTCGGTCGAGCGGCCGTTGCGGACTGTGGCGCAACCGCTCGACGAAGTCGGGGTCGTGGAGTGCCTCGAGCAGATCCTGCCCGGTCAGGTTCTCAGGAATCGGCATCGCGGGGGTCCGCGCGTTCCCCTTTTCTGCGTGAGGCGTCCGGGTCCCGAACCGCGCCGCATCGACGGCCCTTCGCAGGGCGACGGCGGAGACGATTTCTTTCGAGGACGGCTTCGGGGTCAGCACGATCCGGTGGTGGGCCGCGAGGCCATCGAGCGATTGAACGTCGATCCATTGCCCGCATTCCGGGCATCGCACGAGGCCATCGGAAGTCTGCGGCGGGCGCATCTCCAACGCGATGATCGCGACGCGCAGGAACAGGTAGATGACGATCGTCGCGAGAAGGTAGGACTCGATGCGCGCGTCGGCGAGTCGGAACGGGTGATTGAGGTAGAGGTTCTCGTGATTGATGAAGACGAACGAGGCGGCGGCCGCGATCACCAAGAGCAAGAGCTCCCGCAGGGCGTATCGCGAGGAACGTGTCGGGAATCCCATCCGGCTGCCCTCGAATCGGGCCCGACCCGGATGCGGGGCTCGGGCCTTCCTCTGAGGTCGGGACAGGGTCGTGGCGCGGATATACCTTTGGAAGGCTGGGACGATGGTATCAAAAGTGAGAAGGGGGGAATGAAATATATCCGGTTCCTCATCAGGCGGGGTGCTAATGGCGAAGCGTATCCGGCCGGCGGTTCTCGGGGCCGGATTCGGGATCTATTTTCTCGTCGTCGGGGCCATCGCCTGGCAGTTCGCCCAAGGCCTCCCGAACCCGTGGTTTGAGAAGGACATCACCCGCTGGGTCTATATGACGGACATGCTCGTCGCCGCGGTCTTCCTCGTCGGCCTCGGCGGGCTTGGACTGAGCATCCGTTCCTCGTTCTCGCGACAGATCCGGGAGGTCGACGCGCGGCTCGGATCGATGGTGCGACAATCGGACGTCCTGCCGCCGCCGCTCGCGGAGGCCGCGACGACGCGCGACACGGTCGACCGGGACATCGACGAACTGCTCGAGAGCCTCAGCGAGGTGGAGGCGACCGCGACGCGGGAGGTCCAGGCCATGGACTCCAACCCGCAATCCGGCTCGACGTCCTACGGCGACGAGGACGACACGAAGCTCGGGTCGAGGCGGCAGCGCCTGATCGCGCGCCGCAAGTTCCTCGGCCGCTACTTGATCGGGCCGGGCCTCGTCGCGGGCGTGATCCTCGGCATTTCCGGGATGATGCTCCCAGGCGCCGATGGATTCGCCCAATACAACCACCACTTCAACACCGCCCTCATCCTCGGCATCGGGTACGCCTGGATCGGCGTCGGCTGGTACATCGCCCTGACCGTCTTCGCCCTCGTCGGCGGGCGGGACTCGGGCGGCCGAAAAAAGTGATGCGCCGGCGCGCGAGGAAGAAGGGATTCGGTCCTATTTTCGAAAAAGCGACGCGTGACGGATGGATTTAAATAAGGCTATGAAGCATAGACTTGGGCAATAGGCCGAGGGTCACCGATGATTACGACCGTCGTTACCGTCACGTCGACGTTTCTCGCGGGCAGCTTCGGGGCTGCCGCGGTCGCGTCCCTCATCCTGTTCCTGATCATGCGGGAGCTCACGAGCGCCCACGCGGAGGAGACCGGCAGCACGAAGTCGAGGACCCTCTCCCACACGCTGCTCATCCCCATCAGCCCGCTCCTGGTCGTCTTCGCCTTCATCGTCGCGGTGAAGGTCATCGAAGTCCTCTAGGCCTCGCGCTCCGGGACGTGTTTTCGGATCCGATCGGGTCAGTGGAACGGCGCGACCAGGTACAGGATGACGTTCCCGAGGCTGTGGCTCAAGATGACGCCCCAGAGGTTCTTCGTCTTCAGGGCGACGAAGCCGTAGAAGAGGCCGACGCCGAAGACGAAGACGAGGTCGAAGCCGCTGAGGAAGAAGATGTGCAGGCTGGCGAAAATCGCGGTCACGTAGAGGAGGCCGTACCGGCCCCCGAGGGCTTCGACGGCCCGCCTCAAGAGGATGCCGCGGAAGATGAGCTCCTCGGATAGGCCAGTCGCGAGGAAGATGACGACCGCGCCACCGAGGAGCCAGCCGACGGAATCGGGTGGGATCCACGGTCCGGGCCGCAGGATGGCATACTCGAGCCGGCCCAGCGGGATCCCGGTCATCGCGACCACGAACTGGAGCGGGACCTCCCGGGCCCGACGGACGAGGAGGCCGAGGTCCCGCGGCCCGAGGCGCTGCACGTAGGCGACCGCCGCGACGGACACGAGCAGCGGGATGCTGACGAGGGCGAGCCACGGGATCGTGTTCAGCGGGCTTATCTCCGGGCTCGCGAAGAAGGGGAAGCGCGGGACCGCGAGGGAGAAGACGCGGACGAGGGACGCGAGGCTCACCGCGACGAGGAGCGCCGCCAACGTGGAGTCCTTGGTCTGCTGGAAGACGGAGAGGAACAGGAGCGAGAAGACCAGCAGGATGTGCATCGAGAGGCCGATCGGCTGGAACGGGCGATCGACCGGGCTCGCGGGACCGGGGATCGCGATGAAGACTTCCGCGAGGGTCACCAGGGCGAGGTACGCCAGCAGATACGTCCACCGGGACGCGCGGACCGACGCCACCTGGGGCGTCGAGACGGCCGTGGCCATGGCTCACTCCAGCGGCTGACCGACGAGCGGCTCCATCGGGACCGCCTCGTACGACTCGCGGGCCTCGAAGTACAGGTACGGCGTCGCGGCCGCCTGTCCGATGACGTAGGCGTAGGCGAGCCCGTCGATCCCGAGGTCCGGGTTTTGCAGGAGGAACCACCCGAGGCCGAGGGTGATGGCGGTGGCGATCGTCGCCGCGATGATGAGCGGGAGGGAGCGCTTCCGCACCCGGACCCGAGTCCCCAGGATCCCGTTGAGGAAGGCGGGGATCGACGCGACGGTGAGGATGCGGAGCGGGGTCACGGCTTCGTCGGCGTAGGTCGGGTCGCCGAACAACCGGAGCATCCAGTCCGAGAAGAGCCACATGCCCGCGATCGCCGGGATGAGTAGCAGGAGGCTGAGCAGGATCGCCTGCCGTTCCCCGCGGCGACGGTCCGTGTTCGTCTGGGACGCCTCGGCGTAGAAGGACGTGAAGGCCGCGCCGGGGATGATGTAGAGGAGGCTCGCGACGATCAGGGCGACGTAGAAGTACGCCGCGTTCTTCGGTCCGTCGTAGGGACCGAGGACGCCGTAGATGAGGGGCGTCGGCAGGAGCGCTCCGGCCGACCCGATCGCGATGGCGACGTAGTTGCCGAGGGAGAACCGCAGGATCGGCCGGGTGGCCCGGAACTGGAAATCAGGCTTGGGCCGATAGCCCGACAGGGTCCGCGGGAGGAGGACGAAGCCGAGGACCGCGACGCTCACGCCGAACGACAGCGCGAGGGAGAGGAAGATGCCCGCGCGCGCCTGGAGGAGGGGGATCGTGACGACGAGGAGGGCGACCGGGATCTTCAGGACCGCGAAGATCGTCAGCCTCCATGTTTGGAGGTCGGCCCGGCGAACCGCAATCGTGACGCTGTCGAGGACCGGCGCAAGCCCGAGGGCGACGGTGCAGACGACGATCGTGAGGACGTACAGCCGATCGTTGAGGACGAAGGCGAGGTCCGGGAGGATGACGGGGA
>VBLS01000291.1:0-1915 GCA_005878635.1 Methanobacteriota archaeon
CACCAACTTGCGACTCCACGGGCCCCAATGACGTGGACGGTGGCCAAGATTCGATCGGCCCGTTTTGCCACGACCAATTCGCTCAAGCCAGATTTTGCGAAGCTTCGGTGCATGGACAGAAGGTATTCCCGCGGAGGGAGTGGGAAGTGCTTAGATCGGGACGTCCGTACTATGAGTTCGATGGCGTCGTCAATTTCGCGGCCGACCGCGGTTGTGGCCGTGACACCCTCTTTGAGGGCCCTTTCGATGTGCTTTCGTGTCCGTTTCTTGAATTCCCCGATGATTTGTTCCATGGGCAAGGTGAGGTCAACGTGAGTCGTATACGACGGTTCCCACGAGAAGCCGCGGTCGGGAATCGCGTAGGATGCAAACACCTGCAACTCGCTCGGTCGCCACTTCTGCCAAACATGCCGCATTAGGATGGTCGCTGAGTTCGGTTCCGACGCAAGAATGCCAACGCCGCCATTAGTTCCACAGACCACCTTCGAGAATCCCGCCCTTGATCTCCGTAGGCCAACGCAAATCGCGCGAAGAGATCCTGCCTCTCGGAGACCCAGCATCTGCGGCGTCGCGTACCGGGAGGAAACAGCCGCATCCTGCCAGGCAGGATCGAGGGCGAACGAGCGAAGGTCTGCCTCCCGCTCGAGGGATTCCAGGTCGCTTTGGTCCCACGAATCCACGAACGTCACGGGATGACTTCCCGATAGACCTGAACCAATGCCGGTCCCACCGTGTCCCAGCCGAATCGCCGGACGCTCTCTCGACAAGTCTGCCGCATGCTTCCTGATGAATGGATCGCTAGGTCGATGGCTTGGGCAAACGCGCTCGGGCCTCCCTCGACGACAAAGCCGTTCGTTCCCGACTTTATGAGCTCGGGGATTCGACCGACGGGTGTCGCCACGACGGGGACGCCACAAGCGAGCGATTCCAGACAGACCGTGGGCATCGCTTCCCTCATAGAGGGAAGGACCGTCGCGTCGACGGCGGAGAACAGGGAATTCATCCGATCGTGGGAGACAATGCCGAGGAAGCGATGGGCAACTCCGTCGAAAACCTGCCGCAACGCCGCGTCGCCAGATTTCCCTCCCGCAAGCAACAATGTAGGCCGGGTCTCGCACAGCGAAATAGCTCTGGCGAGAAAACCAAGATTTTTCTCGGATTCGAACCGTCCCGCGAAGAGCACATATGGCCGGCGGTTGAGGTCCCAATCCCGTCTTGCTCGCTCTGGATCGCTGGGACGGAAGACGTTCAGATCGATCCCAACAGCCGTGTCCATGAACCTAGATGCCACCGCAGGATAGCGACGCGAGAAGACCTCGCGGGATTGCGGATCGACGAACAGAAGCCGCTCCGCGGCGCAAACTCCCTTTCGCTCAAGCTTTCGGTAGATGAGCGAAGCGATCCGTCCGTGCCTGCTTCGGATACCCGGAAGAGGATCGCCGTGAATCGTAACTACCGATCGAATATCATTTTCGTTGGCGAGAAACGGAACGAGGTCATCGGGTCGCTGGGCATGAATTATCGCATCGGAAAAATCGTGGTCCCGCAAGAATTTTCGCAAGCTATGCTGAAAAACGAGGCTAGTAGTCTGGGACTCCGACGTGGCCGCGATGAACTTGAACGGTTGGCTCTCCGGAGAACTCCCGATTCCCAGCAGCGTGACATCTGTCCCCGTGGAAGCCAAATATCGACACAAGCCCAGGACATAAGTCCTGATGCCTCCGGACCGCGTCACAGATGGATTAATTCCCGCGACGAGTGTCACTTGCAGGGTCATCTTCGCTCACCCGACACACGATCGTAGACGGAGAGGAGTCGGGCTTCCATCACCCGCCAGGAACACCTCATCAGGACGTCACGCGCCTTTGCGACGAAGCGTTTCGAGCGGGCATCGTCCGTGAGAATTCGCTCAATC
>VBLS01000291.1:2019-4418 GCA_005878635.1 Methanobacteriota archaeon
GCCATCGGCTTTCCTGCGGCCGCGTACTCGAAGACTTTCGTCGGAATTGCCACCTGAGTCAACGCATTCTCCTCGTAACTCACGACTCCTATCGACGACAGATCAAGGTAGGTTTGGACTTCATCTTGGGGGATCCGAGGCAGAAACAGAACGGGATGCGCGAAAGGTAGCGCGGAAGAGACGCCTCGAATCGCTGCGAGGTATTCGGGATCCCCGTAACCGGCGATGATGACGTGCACCGGAAAACGGTTCCTCAAAGAAGAGATCGCGCGGAATAGGGTCTCCAGGTCTCTCTCGGGGTTAATGCCTCCGACGTAGACAATGGTTGGATCAGAATCGAGGCCGAGCCGAAGCCGCAGCGGCGCGGTATCGCCGGACCGTAGGGCGTACGCGTCGGGGGAGTTCATGACGACCACGATGTCGCTTCGGCCCGTCCTTTCAGCGACAACGCCTTTGACTGCCTCATTCACGGTAATCACTTGATCGGCGAACCGAACGCTCAACCGTTCGGCGAGGCGGGCGAGACGAACCAGGAGGCTCCGGAAACCAATCCTCAGACGCGCGACCATCATTTCGGGCAACGCCTCATGAAGGTCGAGGACTACGGGGATGGACCGGAGTTTCAACGGCAGCGTGCAGAAGACCTGGAAGTCGGGCAAGGAATGAACATGAACGGCTTGGAAGGCGCGATGGCGATGGAGGCGGATCAGCTGAACTAAAGAGAGAAGGAAAAAGAGCACGTACTGGAGCCGGGCGAGAAGGGGGACTCGAACAACCCCTACGCCGCGGACGGTCTCGCGAGAAAGCTCTCCGTCGTCTCGGAGACAAATCACATCCACTTCATGCCCCGCGCCACGGAGCGATTCGACCTCCCGCCGAACCCGGGGATCGGCAGGAAAGTAGGCGTAGACCACGTGACAAATCCTCATAGCATCGCAGCCGCGGCGAGGATTACTGCAAGGCAAACCGCTCCTTCGAAGGCCCAAAGAATGAGGACGATCTCCCATTCTCGCAGTCGTTTCCACTTCATGATTGCATGGGCGAGGGATTCCACACGACCATTCCATGACAATCGGCCATCTGTCCCAACCTCACCGTAGTTTTCTCCTTGGAAATGCCCTCGAAGTTTGAGGAAGAACTCGACCATCATTGGAATGAAAAGGAGGGCGCCAAAGGTTTTCAGAGAGGGTGAGGAAATGATCGCGGCGGAGGCGATAGTCGCCCCCATGAACAGGGTCATTGAATCGCCCGGAAAGACGCGGGCTGGATACCGGTTGAACAGGAGGAAGGCAGAAAGCGCGCCCAGGAGGGGGAAAAGCAGGAAGAGTCCTTCCTGAGCGTTCGTGAGGAAAGATAGGACAATAAGAGCGCTGGTCATGATCAACCCGAGACCTGCGCCTAGTCCGTTGAACCCCTCGAGCATATTCGCGGCGTTGCTGGCGCTCGTCACCCCGAGCGGCACGGCCAGGGCCATCAGGATGCCGATGTCGACCCCCAGTAACACCGTGTTCCTTGCCGCGTAGATCGCAGCGCCGAGAGGAAGTGAAAGGACGAACGGCAATATCGCCTTCGACCTCTTCCTGAGTCGAAACATGTCGTCCATGAGGCCAACTGCACCCGCCCCAAGACACGAACTTAGGGCCGCGAAGAAGAGGCCTGCGGAGCTGACCGGAGCAACGAGTGCGACCAGGACCGCTATCCCGACATAGAAGCCGAGGATGACGGCGACCCCACCCATCTCAGGAACCAGTGGACCATGCGGCTTGTTCAGGTCCTTCCCGACCAAGCTCGTGCCTCTGAGGGATCGGATAAGCCACGGCAGAAATATGTAGGCGGCACTGAAAGACACCATGGCTGACGCTATCAGGACAAGGACTTCCATGGGAGGAGATCGACCTCCTTCGACGAGGCCCGATTCCGATATTTGGGCATTGTCTCGAGATTCTGGAATGTGAGAACAGATGCTGGCAAGGGCTATCATGTGCGATAAACGGCCGGAAATCTTCTTAAAGGCCCGAGGAAACCCTTTCGCTGATGGAAGCCGACAAGATTCGAACGGCAAACATTCCGAGGTTCCGGTTGGAACCACGAGATGCAGTCATCGTCGTCTCGCTTGTCGGAATGGCCGCATACGTAATTGGGTTCATTGTCGGTTTAGCCGCCTAGAGCGTCGCTCGCTGAATCCTACTTTGGCCGGAAGACGTTTTACCCACAAATGTTCTTGACCTGGGACTCGAGTGCGGGACGGCATGGATCCCCGAATCCATCCGACGGCAGAAGTCTCCGCCGAATCAACAGTCGGCGAAGGAAGCCGAGTCTGGCATTGGGCACAGATCCGCAATGGGGCGCGAATCGGGCGGAACTGCGTCATCGGCAAAGATGTGTACATTGACTCCGCG
>VBLS01000291.1:4593-4992 GCA_005878635.1 Methanobacteriota archaeon
GCGTCAATTGGCGCCAACGCGACGGTCCTCTGCGGACTCACCATCGGGAAGAACGCCATGGTTGCCGCCGGGGCGGTCGTCACCAAGGATGTCCCGCCGCACGCCCTCGTCGCGGGAGTGCCCGCGAAGATCATCGGCTGGGTGTGCGAGTGCGGCCGCCCCCTCGATGCGAAGTTTCGCTGCGCCCACGATGGGAAATCCTACCCGGAACTGTCCCCGAAACGCAAGCCTCGTTCCCGCTCGCGGAAGTGACCGGGGAACGTTCATTACCCGGATGCCGTTCGAGCGGCGATGATCCCGATCGCCCGGCCGATCCTCGGAGACGAAGAGGTCGCGGCGGTCAAGGAGGTCCTCGCCTCTGGGGTGCTGGCCCAAGGCCCGAAAGTCAAGGCCTTCGAG
>VBLS01000293.1 GCA_005878635.1 Methanobacteriota archaeon
TGCCGCTCGTCCACTCCGCCCGCTGCTGCATGTTCAACCTCCCGAAGTCCCAACCGGTTTTTGTAGAATGAACAAGTACTTGAAACCGCGAAGGTAGAAGTTGAACCGACGCGCCCGATGTTCCCACATCGGCGACGCCGATCGATCATGATGCCGGACCAAGACGACGGTGTCCAGCGGCTCGAACAACTCCGCGAGGACGTTCAGCAACCGGAACCCCACCGCAGTGTAGAATCCGCGGCGATATTCGTCCGAGATAATCCAACCGAGGACGCCACCGGACCGTAGGACTCGAAAGGCCTCCGCGGCGACCCGTCGCATTTCGTCGTAGAATCGGGAATCGCGACATGAGATCCGCCCCAGGCATCGCGAATCTCCTCCGTACGCGAGGTTGTCGGAGTACGGCGAGTCAATCACCGCGAGCGCCGCCTTTCCATCGGGGATCGGCCACGGCCACGCCCGGGCATCCGCGCGGAGGATGTCGGATCGCTTCGGCGTCAAGCCGAAGGGAATTGCTCGTCGGCCGAGCGATCGCGCCACGTGCCCAATCGTGCCGGAGCCGGCCATCGGATCGACGACGAGATCGCCAGGTCGCGCGTACCGCCGAACCAAATTTTCCGCGCACCTGGCGGGCGTTACGCCATTGAAAGTTGCATCCCCCGCCTTCAGGTGGCCGTCCGACTGGCTCGGGAAGTCCCAGCAAGTGGACGCTTCGAGGTCTGTCCGGCCCAACATGGCCCACGCCTCGGACGGCACGGGGGAGTGCGGTCGAGCGGAGGCGAAGGCCACGATTCCCCAATTGAGACTTCGGATATCAAGGCCGACCGCAGAGGGGTGGCTGAAAGTGAAAATCTCCCTAGGCTCGGCCGGATCGCGAGGCTAAGAAGCGGCGGACCCCGGAGAGCGTTGGATAGGGCCGGCGACGGTCGCGGATGTGGAGCGCCGAGGCGGCGTTTGCGAAACGCAAGGCCGCGGACACCGAATCGTCGAGGAGCCGAGCGTAGACGTAGGCGGCATTGAAGACGTCTCCGCAACCCGTGGGATTCTCGACGGGCACGGAGAACGCCCGCATCTTCGTGACGCCGTCGGAAGCGATTCGAGCGGACCCGCGCTTCCCTCGGTGGATCACGACCTCCCCGGCTCCCAATTCCAGAATTCTCATTGCCGCTTCGAAGGGCGACGACTTGCCTCCGAGCGCCGCGACCTCGACCTCGTTTCCAAAAAACGTGTCGACGAACGGGAGGGCCATCCTTGCCGCCCTGATCCGAGCGTCCGTCCAACCGTGGGGATCGGTCGACATGTCGAGGGAGGTCCCAACGCCGGCGTGACGCGCCCGAGCCAAGAGCTGGGCTGTGGGCCGACCCATGAGTCGCGGCGTCCACCAGAAGCCCGCGCGGTGAAGGTGGTCGTTGCCGTCGAGGGCCTTCGGAGGGATGTCGGAGAGACGGAACGCGCCATTCGCTCCGAGCGAAGTAATCAACGCACGGCCTCCGCCGATCCAGGACAAGGCGACGGTCGCCCCGGTCGGGCGTCCCGCGTCCGTCCGCACGATCGCTCGCACGCCGTGGCGGCGGTAGGCCTGCCGGAGCAGGTCTCCGTTCGCATCTCGTCCGAGGACGCCGACGAAGGCCGTCTTCGCGCCGAGCTGCGCGATCTGGAGGGCGAAGTTCGTCGCATTGCCTCCCGGGAGCGTCTCGAAGGCCTCGATGTGACCCTGGAAATCCCCTCGGGGGAGAGGGGGCATCGGCGGCGTGATCCGATCGACGATGGCATCTCCGATCGCGATCACCCGCGGCGCTCGGCGGGGCATCCTAGGCCTTCCAGAGTCCCTGCCGTTTCAATTCTTCGACGACCAAACGGTAATCGGCCGGGCGTCCGCAGGTCGGGCAGAACAGATTGCCATGCGCATCCCGCACCGGATTCGGACCCTCCCATCCGCAGAATCGACAGAGGGCGTCCGTCGCGGCCATGCCATCACTCAGAAGTAATCCTCAAGCGTCATTTTCTTCTCGGCCCTTCGCGGGCCCTCCGAAGGGGCCTCGTGTTGGGCGAAGTCCCCGCTGTCGAGAGATTTCTGTTGGGCCGGCTGGGTCCCGGTGAAGAGCGCCTTCTCGTCCCAACCGTAGACCTCGGTGATGTAGGCGAGGGTCTGCGCGACCCGCCGGGCGTAATATTCCCAATCCGGCCGCTGGTCGAAGGGACGGCCGGACACGTACGGCTCCACCTCCATGGGGCTCTTCTTGGAATCGGTCACGATCCAAGAGACCTTCATCCCCGGCATGAACTCCTCGCC
>VBLS01000017.1 GCA_005878635.1 Methanobacteriota archaeon
ACGCGACGAATTCGTTCGATGCGGAAGGCGAGCGGCGGGAGCGTTAATCCGGCTCGACGTTATCAATGTACGGAACCGGTTCCCACCCCGCACAACTGTCGTCCTACGCGCATGCATGTGGCCTCATGCCGCGAAACCTATTTCTCAAATGCGGCATCCTCCGGGCTTTGAGGATGGGACACGTGAAGCGCACTCTAGCCCTCGTCTTCGGGCTGGCCGCCGTCCTGTTGTTCGCCCCGATCGCGCGGGCGGACTTCCCCGGCGGGAAGAGTCCCTACCGAGACCTCGCCCCGTTGAGCCACGCCCCGGGCGTGACCCCGGCGGACGGCGGGGATGAGCACGGCGACGACGGAGCCCACGACGGCTCCCACGCCGGCGATGGGAGCGCCTCGTCCGACAAGCACAACGACACGGATGACGACGAGGCATGCGACGCGCAAGACCACGACGACGACCAAGGCGACGACCACGATGGCCAAGACGCCCCGGCGCAGGCTCCTGCGCAGGCGCAAGGCCATGACGCGGACGACGGCGACGAAGGCTGCCCGGGCGACACCGGGAACCAGCCTGGATCGAACCCTGGCACGAACCCCGGGACGGGAGACCAGGGCCCCTCGACCCAGTCGGTGCCTTCGGGCATGTCCCCGTGGGTGTGGCTTCTCCTGATCGTCATCGCGGGCGCGGCGACCTCGACGGCGTACGTCCTCCGACGGCGCATGAAAGCTCGGTAGAACCGTTTTTAGGAGGCCCGGTTCCCGGAAGCACCGGGAGGCGGGCTGTCCGATCTTTTATTGAGTCAACGCCGACCGAGCGCCCTGCCTCAACGGAGAGGAAAGAGAAGTAGAGACGGGACGAGCTCAGTCGTCGGTCTCGTTGTCGCCGGCTTCGTTCGACTCGTGCTGGTCGCTCGTCTCGTTCGGCTCGCACATCTCTTTGTCGTCGTGCTCGCCGGTCTCGTTGTGGTCCCCCGTCTCGTTGTGGTCGTGGCCGGTCTCGTTGTGATCGCCGGTCTCGTTCCCATCGCCGCCGGACAGATGGAACCCGGCCGTCTGGGCGGTCTCGTTGTCGTCGTTCGTCTCGTTCCCCTCGCCCGACTCGTTGTTGTCATGTCCGCAGGCTTCCCCCGAATGCGGGGTGACGGACAAGGCGCCGGTATGCAACGCCACGCCGACTCCCGCGGCAGAAACGACCGCGAAGGCGAGCAACGCCATCAGAACGTTTCCCAAAGGAATTCGCCTCCATCCGACGCGAAGTCGCGGTGCCGGATAACACTCATTGCACGGTCATCGAAGTGAGAACGGATGGATGGCGCCGACCTCTCGATCGTCGAGACGGCAGAATTGCCCGCTCGTTCGGGACCGCCCCAGATGCAATCGGATGCGACCACTTGGACGGCTAGGCCTTATCCCCTCGGGACCGCTTAATGTGACGTCCTCTCCTAGGGCGCACGTGCGCTCGCGGATCGTTGGGGTCGGGGTACCAGGCGCCACAGTGGCGACCAAGAAAGGGAACCGCACGGAGCACGAAAATCCGACGTTCCGGCTTGACACCTCCATCATCGATGCGATTCGCCGAGATTCGGCGGACGAAGGGTTGAGCGCGAACAGCCTCGCGAACCGTCAGCTGGAGCGGTACACCGAATGGGACCGCCTCGAGTCGAAATTCGGCTTCATGACGCTGCGGGATCGGATGTTCCGCGACATGTTGGCCCGGGTCTCGCCCGCCGATCTCGCCGCCTTAGGTCGGGAGCAGGGACCCGTCGAGGCGACCGAATACATGCTCCTCCGATGGAAGGCGATCAGCCTGGCCAACTTCGTCCGGTTCGTCAAGAACTATGCGAAGTTCGCGACGCAGTTCGAGCTGCAGCACCACGTGGCGGACGGACACGAACTCGTGTTCGTCCATTCCCTCGGAGAGAACTGGTCGGTCTACCTCGAGGCCTTCATGCTCGCGGCCCTCGAGGGCGTCTTCGGGATCCACGCCGAGAGCGAGCGAACGGACGAAAGTGTCGTGTTGACCTTCCCCGACGTTAACGTTCCCGCCCCGAAAGGCCCAGAATAGCACAAAGGCTCGGGAGCGAACGGTCGCGCGGGAATTATCCTACCTTGGGGAATCTATATCCGGTGGCACCGGCTTGTCCTCGGTGCACGCCTTCGTTTGCAGGAAGCGGAGGACCGGGTTCGATGTCGGGGCCTGGCAGTCATTTGGGAGAGAGCAGTGGCGCGCAGCAACGGCGTCGAGAAGTACCGCAGTGTTACCCTGCGGGTGAGTTCTCCCGTCATGGACGTCGCCCGCGATGCGGCGTCGGAAGAGGGCATCAGCCTTAACAGCTTGGCGAACCGCCAACTGCGTCAGTACGCGGAATGGGACCGGCTGAAACACAAACTCGGCTACGTGACCGTCCGGGACCGCGTCTTCCAACATATCCTGGAGAAACTCCCCGACGACGAGATCATCGAACTCGGACGCCGGCTCGGAGAGGTCGAGGCCCGCGAGTACGTCACGCTGAATTGGCGGATCATGTCGCCGGACCACTTCATCCGGTTCGTCGACAACTACGCCCGGTATTCGGGGCAGTTCCACGTCGAACATCACGACGAGGCTCAACACACCCTCGTGCTCTTCCACAATCTCGGGAGCAAATGGTCCCTCTACCTGGAGGCCTTCATGGCCTCGGCCCTCGAGGCGTCGTTGAACGTCACGGCGAGGACCCAACGGACGGACCAGAGCGTGGCCCTGACCTTTTCAATGGTCGTGACGGGCGATCGCCTGCCGAACGGCCTGGCCCGGAACGGGAAGAGGAACCCGGTCAAGCGGACCAATGGAAAGAGAGCAGCGCCATAATGCAGCCATTGGATAGCTAGTGGTTGCAGGCGGTTGGCACTGCTTGCGTCTGCTTCCGGACAGTGTCACGTGCATGGGACCTCTTCATGCCCGCTCTGTGGATGGTAGGCTGGGGTGGCGGATGCCGATCCAACCGTCGGGCAGTAGGGATACGCCCTCTGCCTCGCCTCCAGAGCCACAAGGGTGGGCCTCGCAGAGCCAGCGGCTGTCTCTCCACCAAGGCTCGGAGGGCGGAGGGGGAGCTCGGGGGCCGTGGGAGGACTTTGTCTCTAACCCGCCCAAGGCCGCCCACGTCGCACTCGCCGCCCCCCACTCGGCGCGGTTCGGGAACCGAATCAATTACAACATGGAAGCTGCGGCCTTGTTCGCGCTGGGTGGCGTCCGCCGCGGAGAGAAGGTCCTGCTCGTGGGATCCCACTGGCACTACCTCGACATCCTGCGTCGGGTCGAGGACCTGCTGAAGGCACAGCCCCCCGGCCTCGTCCAGCCGTCCTGGCGGAAGCGGGACATCGCGGTCTTCGAGGCCTCCGGTCTCGGGTCTGAATTTTTCGTGGACGGCATGCCCGACCCCGGACGGTTCGAATCCTTCCTCCGGAAAGCGTCGGGTCCCAGCGGTCGTCCGCTGCGCGTGTGGAACAACCTCGGGGAACTGCTGCACGAATCGGGCAGCCGCCGGGCGAGCCGGGCGGTCGAACGCCTCTGGCACCAGTTCCGAGACGCCGGCCGGTGCACGATCCTCTGTAGCTACTTGCTGCCGGAAGACGACCTGGAGGCCGACGTGTCCGGGCTGCGGGTCGCGTTGCGGTATCACACGCACCTCGTCCGCTTTGACCGCGATGGGGCCTCCGTCGCCCAGTTCCTGTAGTCCGTCGACGCCCTACTAGGCCGCCGTTTGGAGTCGATGCGGGTTGCGCACTTCCGCATCCCAAGCCTTTAGGAATCAACCTTGATAACACGGAGCCGGTCGATCGAGCAGTCGATCGAACCCAGTCGACACGCCGGCCGAAGTCAGGGGGGAAGGAATGGAGGCGGGGGCGAGGAGCTTAGCCGAGGTCTACGAGTCCGAAGCGAGGTTGGTCGGCGACCTCGTACGCCCGGAAACGCGGATGCGGGGACCGCGACCCCGGATCGAAGCGATCCAGGACCTGGGGCCCCGCGATCACTGGGTGGACTTCGCGTCCCCCCTTGATGAACCGGCGCGGGCGATGGCCTTCGTGAGTCAGGGCCTCGCGCGCGGGGCCAAGATCGTCGCGCTCCTTCCCTCCGAGGACGTCGAACGGTACCGAGAACGAGCGGCGCTCGAAGGTCATTCGAAGGACCTCGCCGAGGGAGGGCTCGCGCTGTTCTCGATCGACGCGCAGATGGACACCTTGCGGAGTTCGGGCGCGGCCGCGGTCTTCATCTTGGCCGTCCAAGGGATCCTCCATGGCCTCGGCGCCGAGGACGCCCCCGAGACGTGGGTCATCTCGAAGGTCACCTCGGGCCTCCTGACCCGATCGCCCCCGCGAATGGATCTCGCCTTGCGCGTCGAGGCGGCCTGGGACCTGCTGCTCCATCCCTTCCCGACGTGCGTGTATTGCCCTCTCCCCCTGGGGATTCCCGCCGACATCCCCTTCGCCACCGATCTCGTCCGACGGCATCGGTGGGCGGCCTTGGGGGACCGCGCGATCGCGGTGGGGACTCACACCCGCTAATCGTGGAGGAAGGTCTCGCGGTGGGTCCGAGCGAACGCCTTCGTCCAACGCAGCGACCCTCAGCCCGGACCTCAGGACATTGCGCAACGATTGGAGATCGATTCGGGAACGTTCTCGGCACACGCCCAAGAGGCTCCCGCGCCCTCCGACTCCTTGAGGTTCGACGACCTAGAGACGGAAACATGAGGAAGATCGATGCGCTCGGAATCCCGCTCGCCCTCGGGGGCGGGACGACCGGAGGAATGCTCGCGACGCAGACGGCCATCGGCAGCGGACCCCTCGCCGGGGTGACCATGGTGACCATGGGAATCGCGGGGGCCTTGGCCCTCACGATGTGCGTGATCGCGGTCCGCGGGTGGCATGAACCGGAGGGAACCGCCGCTCTCGAGAAGCTCGCTCAGTAGGCGCTCCGCCGCGGCCGCATTCGGGCCCGGCGGTCCATCTGCTGACGGTTGATGAGCAGGAGGCCCACGATGATCATGATGAAGCCAATCGTCAGGTAGAGGGATCCCGGGGGCGCCGCTTGGAACGGTCCGACGAGATCGAGTCCCGGATCCGACGGAGCGCCGCCGGCCTGGACCCGGAAGGAAATCGATTTCGTCGCCATGTTGCCGGCGTTGTCGAGGCCCCGGACGTTCGCGGTGTGCGACCCGATCGTCCACGTCTGCCGGACGCTGGTCCCGGTCCCCATCGACACGAACGGACCGCCGTCGATGCTGACCTCGTATTGGGCCACGCCGGCGACGTCATCCGTGCCCGTCCACGAAAGCGTCCCATCGGGGGCGATCACGTCACCCGTCGCGCTCGTGATCGTGGGAGGCGTGTAGTCCACGTCGACGGTCAGGGTCTGAAGGGGCGACAGGAAACCATCCGCATCGGAAGCTTGGAAGTCGACCGTGCGACGGCCTCCGGTCAGGGAGAAGGAGCTCGTGTAGCCGGCCCAGTTCCCGCCGTCGATGCGGTATGCGATCATCGTGGGACTGCCGGCGGGACTCGAGGCGGTCAGCGTGACGTCCACGCGCGACACGTACCATCCGTTCGCACCTTTTGTCCCGCCCCTATTGGACGTCGTGACCGGCGGAGCATGGGTGCCCCCTCCACCGCTGTTTCCAACGAGTTGGAGCGTGATCGAGTGCGCGACTTCCCGATTCCCGGCTTGGTCCGTCGCGAAGTACTCGAGGCGGTAGGACCCGTTCCCCGCGACGTGGAAGGGAGTCGTGTAGGTCCAGTCGGCCCCGCCATCGATCCGATAGGAAAGGGCTTGGAGGCCGCTCGTTGCGTCGGAACCCGCGAGGCTCACGGTGACAGGCGACAGATAGCCGCTCCCGGAGGGAGTCCCTTGGACCTGGGCCGTGGAAGTGGGCAAGGTCGCGTCGATCCCGATCGTCCGCGTATGCGTCGACTCCGTGTTCCCCGCGACGTCCGTCGCGTAGAAGTCGACGGTGTGGGATCCTTCGCCGGAGATCCCGAAAGGAGAGGAATACGAGGCCCACGCCGCGCCATCCGTCCGGGTGTGGATGCCCGCGAGGCCGGAACCGGAATCCGTCGCGCTCAGCGTGACGGTCACCGACGAGCGATACCAGGTCCCTGATCCGGATGTGCCGCTCACGGCGGCCGTGGACGCGGGGGAACTCGTGTCGATCTTGAACGATGAGGAGTGCGTGGCCTCCTGGTTGCCGGCCACGTCCGTCGCATAGAACTCGAGAGTGTGCGAGCCCGTGCCCGCGATCGTCGCGGGAGATTGGTAGACCGTCCAGGAACCGCTGTCAACCCGGAGGTGGATCGAAGCGACGCCCGAGCCGACGTCCGTCGCGCCAATCGTCGCGGAGACGGAGGAGCGGTACCAGCCCGCGGCTCCCTGCGTCCCGGCGAGGGTGATCGTGCTCACCGGCGGCGTCGAGTCTCCCGGCGGAGGAGGGGGAGGCGGAGGAGGAGCCTGGCCGAACTCGGGGGCCCACGGGACCCGCGGGGTTCCGAGGCCCACGCCGACGGTGCCGTTCGACGCGGACACGGTCTGCCACGTGGCCTTGTCCCAGCTGTCGACGACGTACAGGTTCGTGAAGATCTTGTCGAGGTCGCGGGCCCAGCCGTTCGCGCCGACGCCCGCGTTGAGCGGGTAGCCCCAGGAGTTCGGGAACTCTTGGTACACGCTTCCGTCGGGGGAGTGCTCCGTGACGAAGTTGTAGATGCTCCACCCGGACGAGTCGACGATGTACCCGCCGTAGTCCATGAACGCTTGGGCGACGATCTTTCCGGGTTCCGACTCCAAGCTCCCGATCGCGAAGTCCGACTTGACGGCGAG
>VBLS01000294.1 GCA_005878635.1 Methanobacteriota archaeon
AGAGCGGCGTTTGAACTCGGTCCCGTGGTATCGACGTCGACTGTGATCGAATGAATTCCTTCCGTGATGCCGGCGAGGTCGATGGCGAAGAACTCGATCGTGTGCGTGCCTTCCGACACCACGAAAAATCCGGAATAATTCGTCCAGACGCCGCCGTCGATCCGATAGACGATTCGAGCGATGCCGCTGGTCGCATCGATGGCGGTCAGGGAGATCGTGGCGTTGCTGACGTACCATCCGTTGGATCCCAGGGTCCCGGAGACGATGGCCGAGCTGATGGGAGGCGTCGTGTCGATGGCCACGTTCAGAGATTGAAGGACCTCGACGTTGCCCGCGAGGTCGATCGCGAGGAAGTCGACTTGGTGCAGGCCCTCGGCCAATAGGAATGGGGCCGAGTACGCTTGCCACGAGCCGTTGTCGATCCGGTAGGAGAGGTTCGCGATCCCGCTCAGAGCGTCGGTCGCGTTCAGGATGACCGTAACGTTCGAGACGAACCAGCCGTTGGACCCCGCCTGCCCGGTCAAGGTCGCGACGGTTGCGGGCGGAGTCGTGTCCACCGCAACGGTCAGAGATTGGATTGGTCCCGATAGGCCCGCGAAGTCCGTCGCGAAGTATTCGACGAGATGGCGGCCATCGGTGAGCACGAAGGCTCCGGAATAGGTTGTCCAGACCAGGCCGTCGACTCGGTACGACAGGCTGGCGAGACCGCTCGTTGCGTCGCTCCCATTCAGGGAGACCGCAACGTCGCTGACGTACCATCCATTGGCTCCGAGGGTTCCCGACACTGACGCGACCACGGTCGGCGCCGTGATGTCGATGGAGACATCCAGAGTGTGGAGCGTTTCAACGATTCCCGCTACGTCGGTCGCGTAATATTCGACATGGTGTCGACCCTCCCCGAGGAGGAACGGCCCGGCGTACGCGAGCCAGGCGCCCGTGTCGATTTTATAGGAAATGCTCGCGACCCCGCTCGTGGCGTCCGTCGCATTCAGGACCACGGTGACGTTGGAGATGAACCAACCATTCGCGCCGGATTGTCCGGAGATGGCGACGACGGAACTCGGAGGGGCAGTGTCGACGGAAATCGCGATGGAACGCACCGCCTCCGTGAGTCCCGCGAGATCCGCCGCGAGATATTCGACGAGATGTTGGCCGTCGGTGAGGACGAACGGGCCGGCGTAGGTGGACCAGTTTCTTCCGTCGATCCGGTAGGTGATGCGATCGACGCCGCTCAGGGCGTCCGTGGCGCTCAGGGATACGGTCACATTGGAGACGAACCATCCATTCGCTCCCGTCGTCCCGGAGACCGAGGCGCGACCGAGGCGGGCGGAGTCATGTCGACGTTGACCGCCTGCGACCGGACGGATTCGGCAAGGCCCGCGACGTCCGTCGCATAATACTCGACGAGATGTGGACCCTCCGCTAGGGAAAGCGGCCCGGCATAGTCGAGCCAGTCGAGGCCATCGATTCGGTAGGTGATGCCGCGGACCCCGCTGGTCGCGTCCGTCGCGCCGAGGGAGACCGTCGCGTTGGAAATGTACCAGCCGTTGTTGCCGGACGTCCCCACGACCGCGGCGCTCGACGCCGGCAGCGCGGTGTCGATCGAAATGGTCAGGTGGTGCACGATCTCATTGAGGCCCGCTCCGTCCGTCGCGTTGAAGTCCAGCGTGTGCACGCCGTCCCCGACCACGACGAAGGATTGCGCGTACTGGGTCCACGTCCCGTTATCCAACCGATACCAGATCGAGTCCGGAGGCGAGGTGCCGTTCATCAGGAGCAAGGTGACATTGACCGCCGACGTGTACCACCCGGACGAGCCCGCGGTCCCGATCAGGAACGCTCGAGAATCGAGCACGATCCCGAGGATCGTCCC